>NZ_JBHTVC010000069.1:0-26963 GCF_042793275.1 Isoptericola sp. NPDC056578 | reverse complement strand
GGCGACACGAGGTCGCCCGGCCGGCCGCCGGGGTCGGAGCGGGTGGCGGTGCGGCCGTCAGCCGCCGGGGCGGGGCGCCGCCGCCGTCGAGCGCCGCACGACGAGCTCCGGCTCGAAGAGCAGCTCGTCGCGCGAGACCGTGGCGCCCGCGATCATGCTGGCCAGGATGTCGACCGCGGCCCGGCCCATCGCGTCGATCGGCTGCCGGACGGTCGTGAGGGCAGGGTCCGTGGAGTTCATCAGCGCGGAGTCGTCGTAGCCGACCACCGACACGTCGCGGGGCACGTCGAGCCCCGCGCGCCGCACCGCCCGGACGGCGCCGAGCGCGAGCGGGTCGGACGCGCACAGGATCGCCGTCGCGCCGACGTCGAGCAGCCGGCCCGTCGCGGCCTGCCCGCTCTCGAGCGAGTACTGGCTGTGCACGACGAGCTCGTCGGGGAGCTCGACGCCGTGCCGCTCCGCGAAGCCGCGCGCCGCGGCGAGCTTGCGCTCGGACGGCACGTGGTCCCGCGGGCCCAGCAGCAGCCCGATGCGTGTGTGCCCCATGGACACCAGGTGCTCTAGCGCCTGGTGGGTGGCGATGAGGTCGTCGCAGGAGACGTGCGGGAAGTCGAGGCTCTCGATCGACGCGTTGATGAGCACCACCGGGAGGTTCAGCGCCTGGAGCCGCTCGTAGTGCGCGTGGTCGGCGTCGCGCTCGGCGTAGAAGCCGCCCGCGAAGATGACCCCCGACACCTGCTGGCCCAGCAGCAGGTCGATGTACTCCGCCTCGGAGATGCCGCCCGCGGTGCGCGTGCACAGCACCGGCGTGTACCCCTGCTGCGCCAGCGCGCCGCCCACGACCTCCGCGAAGGCGGGGAAGATCGGGTTGGCCAGCTCCGGCAGCACCAGGCCCACCAGGCGCGGCCGGTCGCCGCGCAGCTTGGTGGGCCGCTCGTAGCCCAGCACGTCCAGCGCCGTGAGCACGGCGTCCCGGGTCGCCTGCGACACCCCGGGCTTGCCGTTGAGCACCCGGCTGACCGTCGCCTCGCTGACCCCCACCTTCGCGGCCACGTCGGCCAGTCGTCTCGACATGTCCTCGACTGTACACGCGATCACGCAAGCCGCTTGCGTGACTTGCAGCGTTTGCGCATCGTTCTCCGGCAGCTGTCAGGGCCACGTGCGGGTTTCCCTGCACGTGGCCCTGACAGCTCACCGCCCGGGGCGCGTCGCCGTCGGTGCGTCAGGCGCCCGCGGGCCGCCAGGGACCGTGGGGGTCGCCCGGCTCCTGGTTCCTGGTCCACCACCTCGCGGTGTACGACCGGCCCTCGTGCTCGACGACGTCACCGGCGTCGAAGATCCGCGACGACGTCCACACCGCGGTGCCGTCGGCCGTCTCGGCGACCTCCTGCCACGGGCCCCAGTCGGACTCCCCCGGCGTCTGGCCCCGCGTCCACCAGGCGGCCTCCCAGACGGCCCCGTCGTGCGCGACGCGGTCGCCGGCGGTGTAGGTCGCGCCGGCGTCCCAGGCCGGTTCCTCGGGCTCCGCCCCGTCCTCGGCGAGCCGGAGGAACGTGATCGAGTGCGCCGGGAAGTCGTAGGTGAACGACGTCCCCGCCCCCTCGAACGCCCGGTCCACCGGGACCACGCGCTCGGGCCGCGTCTTGGTGTTCGTCGCCGACGGGTCGGCCTTCATCTCGGTGACCGTCGCCGTCGCGGCCGGCTCGAACCCGCCCGTGACCTCCACGTCGGTGCGCGCCACGGCGCCGCCGACGTTGACCACCTTGGCCACGAGCTCGCCGGTCTCCTCGTCGTGGGTCACGACCTGGAACAGCGACTTCGTCACCGGCTCCGTGTAGGTGAGCTGCAGCTCGCCGTCGAGGTAGAGCGTGACGGTGCGTCCCTCGACGACGACCTTGATCCGGTAGTCACGACCGTTCTCCAGCGGCGTGAAGGACTCCGCCGCGGCGACCTCGCCCTGGCGCGCGCCGTCGGCCCGCTCCAGCACGGACCGGGTGTTGCCCCAGCCGCCCACGTTCCACCAGTAGAAGTCGTCGCTCGCGCTCGCTCCGAACCCGACCAGGAAGCCCTCGGCGCCGCCGGTCTTCCGGGCCGTCACCTCCATCGTGTAGTCGTGCCAGTCCTCGTCGTAGGCGCCGGTCACGATGCTCCGGGCGTCCTCGACCCCCGCGTCGGACTGCACGTACCGGCCGTCCTGGACCGACCAGTCCCCGCGCTGCGCCTCCCAGCGCGACGCGTCGTCGAACGAGTCCGCGAACAGGACGTCGCCCGTCGCGTTGTCGGTGACCCGCACGTCGTCGTACTGCGCCTGCGTGGCCCACGTGGACAGGAAGACGCCCCCGTCGACGTCCGGCGGGACGACGTCCGGCCCGTCGCCCAGCTCCGACGGGACCACCTGGTCGCCGGCGTTCGTCATGAACAGCTGCTGGGTGTAGTAGTTCACCGAGCCCCACGACTGGTCGTTGTCGAACCACATCATGTCCGGCGACCACTGCACGTAGTCCTCGTTGGCGAACATCGGCGCGTACGAGGCGAGCTCGACGACGTCGGAGTTGCGCTCCAGCCCGGTCATGTACGCCGCCTCCGCGAGCGCGTTGCCGAAGGTGTTGCCCTTCGACGCGTACTCGCCGAGGAAGACGTGCGGGCCGTTCCGGTCGTAGGAGTCGTACCGTGCGTCGTTCGTGAGGAACCAGGACGGGTCGTTGTAGTAGTGCTCGTCGACCATCGCGACGCCCTGCTCGCGGTTGAAGTCCCAGAGCTCGTCGAACCGCGTGCCGGCGTCGTCGGGCCCGGAGTTGGAGATCACCGTGATGTCGGGGTACTCCGCCTCGATGGCGTCGCGGAACGCCGGGAAGTTCTCCTGGAACTTCGGCGTGTTCTCCTCGTTGCCCAGGCCGATGTACGGCAGGTCGAACGGCTCCGGGTGCCCCAGCTCGGCACGCTTCGCGCCCCACTCCGTGTCCGTGCCGCCCGTGGCGAACTCGATGAGGTCGAGAGTGTCCTGGATCCAGCGCGGGCGCTGCTCGTCGGTCATCTCCGGGATGCGCGACCCGCAGCCGTTGGCGCCCACGGACACGACGGGCAGCGCGAAGGCGCCGAGGTCCTCGGCGAACTCCAGGTACTCGAGGTAGCCGATGCCGTACGACTGGTTGTAGCCCCAGAAGTTCCAGTTGGTCGGGCGTTCCTCGACCGGGCCGATGGTCTCCTTCCACTGGTACGTCCGCTGCCGGTCCTGGCCGTCGGACTCGAGGTAGGAGTCGAAGGTGCCGACGTTGGTGACGCAGCCGCCCGGGAACCGCAGGAAGCTCGGGTCGAGCGCGGCGACCTTCTCCGCGAGGTCCTTGCGCAGCGTGCTCCTGCCGTTGACCGGCCCCACCCACGTGTCCTGCGGGAACAGCGACACCATGTCGAGGCGCAGCGTGCCCTCGGCGCCCGTCGCCACCCGCAGCCGCGCCGCGTTCGTCGTCGCGGAGGCGGTCACGGTGGCCGTGTACCGCGCCCAGTCGTCGGAGCCGTCGACGGCGACCGTCGCCGTGCCGTACGTCGTCGCGCCGTCGGCGGACACGAGGGTGGCCGTGAGGTGCTGGGCGACGTCGGACCGCGCCCACACCGAGAAGTCGTACGACTCCCCCTCGCTCAGCGCGACGCCCTCGTTGTAGGAGGAGTTCGCGACGCCGGTGGTGCCGTCGGAGGTCACCGTGAGGTAGTGCCGGTTGCTGTCGTTCAGCCACTCGCCGCGCTCGGACTCGACGGCGACCTCGCCGCCGCCGGTCTGCTCCCAGCCCGTCAGGCCGGTGAAGCCCGCGTTGTCCTCCGGCGCGAACTCGAACGACCGGTTGCGCACCAGCTCGGCGTACAGGCCGCCGTCGGCGGCGTAGTTGATGTCCTCGTAGAAGACGCCGTACAGGTCGTCGCTCATCTCCGTGCGCTCGGCGGCGGCGTCGATCGTCAGCCGCTGCTCGACGACCTCCGGCTCGCCCTCCGGGTACGCGTCGAGCAGCGCCTGCTGCTCGGCGGTGGTGATCGGCAGCACCGTGCCGTGCCGCGGGTGGCTCGGCAGCTCGGCGTCGGGCACCGAGGTCCAGTCGCCGCTCGCCAGGTCGTCGGTGCGGAACAGCATGTACCCCTGGCCGCCGTGGTACGACGGCTGGTCGATCATCATGAACCAGGAGTCGTCGGTCAGGGACGGGAAGACCGTGGGCCCCTCGCCCGCGGTGAACTCGCCGCCCCACGGGTTGGGCTCGCCCACCCCGACGCGCTCGGCGACGAGGTCCCACCCGTCGCCGTCGGTCACGCCCTGCGTGCGGGACAGGTCGTCGGACGACTCCTCGCGGACGGTCATGTCCGCCTCGTCCTTGGTGAACCGGTAGTAGGTGCCGTCCTCGACCGCGACCGTCGAGTCGATCATGCCCCGACCCGCACCGCGCTCCTCGTCGATCCACACCTGCGGCTCGGAGAAGCTCCCCGCGGAGAAGTCGGGCGTCGTGGCCGACAGCATCCGCTGGTACGACGTCGCGATGTCCCGGTCCTCCGGCGCGACGTCGTCCGGGTACAGCGCCGACGCCCAGTAGACGACGAACTGCCCGGCGGCGGCGTCCCACGTCGCCTCGGGCGCCCAGAGGTTGCCGGCGCCCGGCGGCGCGACCTCGACCTCGTGCTGGTCGGACCAGTGGATCAGGTCCTCTGACGACCAGACCATCATCGACCGGCTGCCGGTCTCCTGCGCGTCGCCGAAGTTCCCCCCGCCCGCGATCTTCAGGTCGGTCGCCAGCAGGTAGTACGTGCCGGTCTCCGGGTTGCGGGTGAGGAACGGGTCGCGCAGCCCCTTCGTGCCGAGCGTGGACTCGAGGACGGGCTCGCCGCCGTTGAGGGTCGCCCACGCGGTCGGGTCGTCTGCGTCGCTGACGGCCAGGTAGATCTTCTCGCCGCCGTCCTGCTCGCCGGCGAAGTAGGGGAAGACGTAGGCGCCGTAGCCGTCGTCGGCGGCGGCTTCGGGGGCCGCCCGCGGCGGGACGGCCGCGGCCGCCGTGGCGGGCAGCGCGAGGGCGAGGACCGCCGCCGCCAGGGGCGTCGACCATCGGGGTCTATGCTGCCGGGCTCGGGTGTGCATCGTTGTAGAACCTCCGTGTCGTACGTCGTCGTACAGGTGCGGGGGTGGGACGCCGGGCCGGCGGCGTGTGCCGACGACCCGACGCCCGGACAGGCGCGGAGCCGGAGGACGGCTAGGAGCGCCGCAGGGCGAGCAGCCGCTGCAGGACCACGAAGACCAGCAGCAGCGCGCCGATGACGATCTTGGTCCACCACGAGCTGAGGGTGCCCTCGAAGGTGATGATCGTCTGGATGAGGCCGAGCACGAGGACGCCGAGCACGGACCCGAGCACGAAGCCGGTGCCGCCGGTGAGCAGCGTGCCGCCGATGACGACGGCCGCGATCGCGTCCAGCTCCATGCCCACGCCGGTCAAGGAGTAGCCCGACCGCGAGAACATGGCGAAGAGCAGGCCGCCGAGGCCGGCGCACGTGCCGCTGATGACGTACACGAGCACCTTGGTGCGCGCGACGGGCAGGCCCATGAGCTTGGCCGACTGCTCCCCGCCGCCGATGGCGTACACGGTGCGGCCGAACTGCGTGTAGTGCAGCAGGTAGAACGCGACCGCCACGACGACCAGCGCGATCACGACGCTCGACGTGATCCGCCACTGTCCCCCGGCCCACGTGTCCCAGGAGGCCAGGGCGACGAAGGTCTCGTGGTCGATCGGGATCGACTCCGGGGCGACGAGGAAGCACAGGCCGCGGGCGAAGAACATCGCCGCGAGCGTCGCGATGAACGGCTGCACCTCGAAGACGTGCACCATCGCGCCGACGAGCAGCCCGATCAGCGAGCCGACGAGCACGACGAGCGGGATCACGACCCCCGCCGGGACTCCCGCGCGCAGCAGATAGGCCGCGGTCACCCCCGACAGCGCCAGCACCGAGCCGACCGAGAGGTCGATGCCGCCGGTGAGGATGACGAACGTCATCCCGACGGCCAGCACGATGAGGAACGCGTTGTTGATGAACAGGTTCGCGAGCACGCCCACGGACAGGAAGTTGTCGTAGCGGGCGCCGCCCACCACGAGCAGCAGGACGAACACCACCAGGGTGCCGACCACGGGCAGGTAGCGGCGGTCGACGCGCAGGCGCCGTCCGACGGCGGGCACGCGGTCCGGGGACGGCGCCCCGGGACGGGAGGATGCCAGGGTCGTCATGAGGCCACCACCTTGTCCGTGGCGACGTCCGCAGGCTTGTCCGACGGCGCGACGGGCGCCGTCCTGCCGCGCCGTCGCGTGCGTTCCGAGAGCTTGCGCCGCATGGCGGGCGACTGGAGCAGCGTCACCGCAGCGACAACGAGCGCCTTGAACAGCGGCGTCACGAGCGGCGAGATGCCGACGTTGGTCACCGTGAGCGACAGCGTCGCGATGATGAGCACGCCGACGAAGGTGCCGGAGAGCGAGAACTTGCCCCCGGCCAGCGACGTGCCGCCGATGACGACGGCGAGGATCGCGTCCAGCTCGATGAACAGGCCGGCGTTGTTCGCGTCGGCCGCCATGACGTTGGACGACAGGATCAGGCCGGCCAGCGCGGAGAAGAGGCCGGACAGCGCGAAGACCGTCCACACGATGGTCCGTGCGCGCACGCCGGCGAGCCGGCTCGCGGCGGGGTTGATGCCGACCGACTCGACGAGCATCCCGAGCGCCGTGCGCCGCACGAGCAGCGCGACGAGGGCGAACACGCCGAAGGCGACCAGGGTCGCGACGGGCAGCCCGAGCCAGTACCCGGCGCCGAGCATCTTGAACGGGGCGCTCGTGACCGTGGTGATCTGCCCCTCGGTGATGAGCATGGCGACACCGCGGCCGGCGGTCATGAGGATGAGCGTGGCGATGATCGGCTGGATCCCGAGCACGGACACGAGGAACCCGTTCCAGACGCCGAGCACCAGGCCGAGCGCGAGCGCCATCCCGATCGCGAGCAGCACGGTCGTCGTCGACGCCGGGTCCGGTGCGCCCGCGATGAAGGTGAGGGCCACCGCCCCCGAGATCGCGACCACGGCGCCCACGGACAGGTCGATGCCGCGGGTGGCGATCACCAGCGACATGCCGAGGGCGACCAGCATCAGCGGGGCGCAGTTGCGCAGGATGTCGATCGGCGACCCGAAGAGGTGGTCGTCGAGGATCGACACGGACAGGAAGCCCGGTCGGACGGCCGTGTTCACGGCGAGCAGCGCGACGAGCGCGACGACCGGCCAGAACAGGTGGTGGCGCGCGACGGCGCCGAACCCGCCGGTGGCCTGGGATGTGGGCATCAGCGGTCCCCTCCGCTCGCGATGAGCTCGACGACGTCGTCGACGCCGACGGTGTCGGTGTTGGTCAGCTCGGCGACCTTCTGCCGGTCGCGCATGACGGCGATGCGGTGGCTGAGCCGCACCACCTCCTCGAGCTCCGCGGAGATGAACAGCACCGCCATGCCCCGGCCGGCGAGGTCGGACACCAGGCGCTGGATCTCCGCCTTGGCGCCGACGTCGATGCCGCGCGTCGGCTCGTCGAGGATGAACAGCTCGGGGGCGGTGGCGAGCCAGCGGGCCAGGAGCACCTTCTGCTGGTTGCCGCCCGACAGGTTGCGCAGCAGGGCGTCCGGGTTGGCGGGGCGGATGTTCAGCGCCTCGATGTACCGGTGCACGATCTCGTCGACCTGCTTGCCGGGCAGCCGGCGCAGCCAGCCGCGCTCCGCCTGGAGGCCGAGCACGATGTTCTCCCGCACCGTCAGGTCGCCGACCACGCCCTCGGCCTTGCGGTCCTCCGACGAGAACGCGATCTTCCGCTCGATCGCCGCGCGCGGGGTGCGCAGCCGGGTCAGGGCACCCTTCACCGACAGCGTGCCGGTGTCGGCCCGGTCCGCCCCGGCGAGCAGGCGGGCCACCTCCGTGCGCCCGGAGCCGAGCAGGCCGGCCAGCCCCACGACCTCGCCCTCGTGGACGTCCAGGTCGAACGCCTGCACGGAGCCGCGCCGCCCGAGCCCCACGGCCTGGACGAAGGGCGTGCCCTGGGCCGCGTCGACGGTGTGCTCGGTGCGGACCTCGAGGTCCTCCAGCACCTCCATCGACCGGCCGATCATGCGCGAGACGAGCTCGCTCCGGGTGATCTCCGACGTCCGGTACTCCCCCACGCGCGCGCCGTTGCGCAGCACGGTCATGCGGTCGGAGAGCTCGAACACCTGCTCGAGGAAGTGCGACACGAACAGGATCGCGACGCCCTGGTCGCGCAGCCGGCGCACGACGGCGAAGAGCCGCGCGACCTCGTCGGCGTCGAGGCTGGACGTCGGCTCGTCGAGGATGAGCACCTTGGCGTCCACGACCATCGCACGGCTGATCGCGACGAGCTGCTGCACGGCGATCGAGTGCGACCCGAGCGACGACGCGGGGTCGACGTCGAGCCCCATGGTGGCGAGGTGCTCGGCCGCCCGGCGGCGCGTGCGGGGCCAGTCGATCGCCCCGAACCGCCGCGGCTCGTTGCCGAGCATGATGTTCTCGGCCACCGTGAGGTTCTCGCAGAGGTTGACCTCCTGGTACACGGTGGCGATCCCCGCGGCCTGCGCCGCGCCCGGGCCGGAGAACCGGAGCGGCTCGCCGCCGACGAGGATCTCGCCGGAGTCGATGCCGTAGACGCCCGTGAGCGCCTTGATCAGCGTGGATTTTCCCGCGCCGTTCTCGCCCATGAGGGCGTGCACCTCGCCGGGCAGGAGGCGGAGGTCCACGCCGTCGAGCGCCTTGACGCCCGGGAACTCGATGGAGATCCCGGTCATCTCGACGACGGGGCGCACGTCCTCCGGGCCTGCGGCGCGGCTGCTGCCGGCGGCGCCGGCGTCCGATGGCGTCATCCTTGACCTTCCGTGGAGCGCAGTGGGTGCGGCGCGGGCGTCCCGCTCCGCACCCACCGCGGGTCTCGGTGGAGCGTACCGACGATCAGTACTGGCGGTCCGGCAGGGCCGCCTTCGCCGCCTCCTGGTCGAACGCCTCGTCCTGCGTGACGATGCGCTTCTCGACCGCCTCGCCCGCCACGACCTTCTTCGCGATCTCCGCGAGGTCCGGGCCGAGCAGCGGGTTGCACTCGACGATGTAGTTGATCTTGCCGTCGGCGAGCGCCTGCATGCCGTCCTTGACGCCGTCGACGGTGATGATCTTGATGTCCTTGCCCGGCACCTTGCCCGCGGCCTCGATCGCCTCGATGGCGCCCAGGCCCATGTCGTCGTTGTGGGCGAAGACCAGGTCGATGTCGTCGTACTTCTGCAGGAAGCCCTCCATCACCTGCTTGCCCTCGGTGCGGGTGAAGTTGCCGGTCTGCGAGTCGATCATCTCGATGTCGGAGCCCGCGATCGCGTCGGCGAAGCCCTGCTGCCGGTCGATCATCGGCGCGGCGCCGGTGGTGCCCTGCAGCTCGACGGCCTTGTAGCCCTCACCGTCGTACTGCTCCACGGCCCACTCGCCGGCGCGCTTGCCCTCCTCGACGAAGTCCGACCCGATGAACGACTCGTACAGGGTGTCGTCCTCGGAGTCGACGGCCCGGTCGGTGAGGATCACCGGGATGCCCGCGGCCTTGGCCTCCTCGAGCACGGCGTCCCAGCCGGTCTCGACGACCGGGGAGAACGCGATGACGTCGACCTGCTGCTGGATGTAGGACCGGATCGCCTGGATCTGGTTCTCCTGCTTCTGCTGCGCGTCGGAGAACTTGAGGTCGAACCCGTTCTCCTGGGTGAGCGTGTCCTGGATGGACTTGGTGTTGGCCGCGCGCCAGCCGGACTCGGCCCCGACCTGCGAGAAGCCGAGGACGATCGTGTCCGAGGCCGCGGCCGACCCGCCGCCCTCGTCCCCGCCGCCCTGGGGCGCCTGCTCGCTGCTGCACGCGACGAGCGAGGCTGCCGTGAGGGCCGCGACGAACATCGCCGCTCCGGCGCGCCGGAAGTTCTTGCTCATGATCTCCTCCTCGAGACGCCGGCCGACCGGGGGACCCGGTCCGTGGGTCTGCTCTGACCCTCCGGCAACGCTTGTGTGACCGCTAACATAGCGGAGATGTGACCGGTCACATAGAGGTGCTCCACGATTCCACGTCACGGTTCCGTAACGCCGCCACGGGTGCTCCGCGCGCGGCGCGGAGACCATCAGGAGTCGCCGGGGTCGAGCTCGTCGAGCTCGTCGACGTCCGCCGCGATCATCTCGACGATGGTGTCGACCGTGACCCCCGGACCGTTGCTCAGCTCGCCGATCTTCTCGCGGTCCTTGAGCACCACGATGCGGTCGGCGAGGCGCACCACCTCCTCCAGCTGGGAGGAGATGAAGACGACGGCGACCCCCTCGCCCGCCAGCCGCGCCACCCGGCGCTGGATCTCCAGCTTGGCGGCGATGTCGATGCCGCGCGTCGGCTCGTCGAGGATCAGCACGTGCGGCCGCGTGGCCAGCAGCCGGGCGAGCAGCACCTTCTGCTGCGTGCCCCCGGACAGCTCGCCGGCCGGCCGGTCCAGGTCCTCGGCCGACAGGTGCAGGGCGTCGAGGTACGTGTCGACGACCGCGTCCTGCTCGCCCCGCGACAGCGGCCGCGACCAGCCCCGCAGCGCCTGCAGCGCCAGCACGATGTTCTCCCGCACCGTGAGCCCCGCGACGATGCCGTCGTCGCGCACGTTCTCGCTCGACATCGCGATCCGGTGCCGCAGGGCGGCCCCCGGGCTGCGGAGCTGCACCCGGACGCCGTCGAGCCACAGCTCCCCGCGGTCGGGGCGCTCCACCCCGCTCATCAGCCGGGCGAGCTCGGTGCGCCCCGACCCGCGCAGCCCCGCGAAGCCCACGACCTCGCCCCGGGACAGCTCGAGGTCGGTCGGCTCGAGGACGCCGTGGCGCCCGAGGGACGACGCCCGCAGCGTCGCCTCGCCCGTGCCCGCGTAGTGGTGCGCGAGCCGCTGGGAGCGCAGCGCCTGGAGCGCGTCGATGTCCTCGCCGAGCATCTTGGAGATCACCTCGGCGCGCTCGACGTCCGCCGTCCGGAACTCCGCGACGACGCGGCCGCCCCGCAGCACGGTCATCCGGTCGCTCACCTCGAAGACCTGCTCGAGGAAGTGCGAGACGAACAGCACCGCGACCCCCTGGTCGCACAGGCGGCGCACGACGCCCAGCAGACGGGCGGCCTCGTCCGCGTCCAGGCTCGACGTCGGCTCGTCGAGCACGAGCACGCGCGGCTCGAGGACGATCGCCCGGGCCACCGCCACGAGCTGCTTGGTCGCGGGCGACAGCGCGGACAACGGGGCGCGCGGGTCGATGTCCTCGATCCCGAGCGCGGCGAGGGCGGCCGCCGCACGCGCCCTGGTCCGGCCCCAGTCGATGCCGAACCAGCCGCGCACCTCGTGCCCGATCATCACGTTCTCGGCGACGGTCAGGTGCGGGCTCAGGTGCGTCTCCTGGAAGACGGTCGCGATACCGTCCGCGCGGCTCTGCGCGACGCTCGTCGGCGGGGTCGCGACGCCGTCGACCACGACCGTCCCCGCCAGGATCGGCAGCGTCCCCGTGAGCGCACCGATGAGGGTCGACTTGCCCGCGCCGTTCTCCCCCATGAGCGCGTGCACCTCGCCCGGCCGCAGCGCCAGGTCCACGTCGTCGAGGACCCGCACCCCCGAGCGCTCCACCGTGATCCCGCGCAGCACGACCACGGGGGCCTGCGCCTCGGACCGGGACGTCATCGGGCGGCCTTCCGCGGCGGGGCGCTCGACGCGCGCGCGACGATCTCCGGGGGGATCTTCGTGACCGTCGGGATCTCCTGCTCCTCGATCGCGGACCGCAGGACGTCGACGACCGAGACCCCGAGCGCGTGGAAGTTCTGCCTCACCGTCGTCAGCGGGGGGATGACGTGCCGCGCGAGGGGGATGTCGTCGAAGCCCACGACGCTCACGTCGTCGGGCACCGAGAAGCCGCGGTCGTGCAGACCGTGCACGAGGCCCACGGCCATGTCGTCGTTCGCGGCGAAGATCGCCGTGTACTCCGGGAGCTCGCGGATGCCGCGCGCGAAGTCGTAGGCGAAGTCCGCCGTCCAGTCCCCCACGACGATGGGTCGCTCGCGCAGCCCCCACGACTTCGTCCGGGCATGGAAGGACCGCTCGCGCGTGCGGGCGTCGAGCCAGTCGAGCGGCCCGGCCAGGTGCAGGATGTCGCGGTGGCCGAGCGAGACGAGGTGGTCGACGGCGAGCGCCGTGCCGGCCTGCTGGTCGACGGTCACGGTGAGGAACGTCGGGTCCTTGTCGGGCTTGACGACCAGCACCGGGACCCCGACGGCGATGCGGCGCAGCGCGGCGATCGACGACGACCGCGGCGCCACGACGCAGAGCGCGTCGACGCCCTGCGCGACGAGGTGGTCGACGGCCTCCTGGGGGGTGATCTCCTCCCCCGCCCGCAGGAGCACGGAGCTCACCACGTACCCGGACGCGCGGGCGGCGGACTCGACGGCGTACAGCGTGCTGGTCGGCCCGAACGTCGCCGCGCTCTCCACGAGGACGCCGATGCGCCGGCTGCGCTGGGTGGCCAGGGCCCGTGCCGTCATGTTCGGCCGGTAGCCGAGCTGCTCGATGGCCTCCTCGACCCGGCGCCGGGTGGCCTCGCGGATGTTCGGGTGGTCGTTGAGCACCCGCGACACCGTCATGTGCGAGACGCCGGCGAGCTGCGCGACCTGCCGGATGTTCGGCTTGTCGGCGGCGGGACTCGCCATGCGGGGCCTCCACGGGATGCGTCCACCGGACGACCGGCCGGCGGCTCGGCGGCGTCAGCCTACCGAACCGCCGGCACGGCGCCGGTGGTGGTGCTCAGAGCCCCTGGGCGAGGCGGTAGTACACCTGGTTCCAGCGCACCTGGTCGGCGAAGCCGCGGCGCGTGGTGTCCTCGTCGATGACGAGCAGCTCGGTGCGCGCGATGTTCGCGAACACCTCGAACGCCTCGACGCCGGCCGCCGTCGACATCACCGTGTGGTGCGCGCCGCCCGCGGTCAGCCAGGCCTCGGCGGAGGTGGTGAAGTCGG
The DNA here is from genome assembly GCF_042793275.1 of Isoptericola sp. NPDC056578. Taxonomy (NCBI): domain Bacteria; kingdom Bacillati; phylum Actinomycetota; class Actinomycetes; order Micrococcales; family Promicromonosporaceae; genus Isoptericola; species Isoptericola sp. NPDC056578. The sequence continues at coordinate 13,884 of NZ_JBHTVC010000069.1, read as the reverse complement.
GACGCGGCGCCCAGACGGCGCGGGCCACCGGGAGGTTCGGCAGGTCCTGCGTCGGCGGGACGACGTCCACGACGTTCGCGGTGAGGCGGAAGCGGTCGCGCATGTCGGCGAGCGAGACGACGACGGCCCCCTCGGTCGCGTCGGCGTCGAACACCATGCGGACCGGGTCCTCCTTGCCGCCGATGCCGAGCGGGTGGATCTCCACGCGGGGCTTCGACGTCGTGAGGGACGGGCAGACCTCGAGCATGTGGGCGCCGAGGATGACCTCGGAGCCGGGCGTGAGGTCGTAGGTGTAGTCCTCCATGAGGGAGGCGCCGCCGGGCAGGCCCTCGCCCATGACCTTCGCGGCGCGCACCAGGACGGCCGTCTTCCAGTCGCCCTCCGCGCCGAAGCCGTAGCCCTTGCTCATGAGCCGCTGGACGGCGATGCCGGGCAGCTGGCGCAGGGCGCCGAGGTCCTCGAAGTTCGTGGTGAACGCCTTGGCGCCGCGCTCGACGAGGAACGCCTCCATGGCGATCTCCTGGCGGGCCGCGTAGCGCAGCGACTCGTGCCGCTCCCCGCCGCGGCGGAGCTCGGGGACGACCTCGTAGAGCTCCTCGTACTCCGCGACCAGCGCGTCGATCGCGGCGTCGTCCACGGCCTCGACGGCGTCGACCAGGTCGTTGACGCCCCACGTGTTCACGGAGACGCCGAAGCGCAGCTCGGCCTCGGTCTTGTCGCCCTCGGTGACGGCGACGTTGCGCATGTTGTCGCCGAAGCGCACCAGCTTCAGCTCGTGCGTGGCGGCCCAGCCCGCCGCGCCGCGGACCCAGGTGCCCACCCGGCGGGTCACGGCCGGGTTCGACACGTGCCCGACGACGGTGGTGCGCGCGACGCCGAGGCGCGTGGCCAGGTAGGCGTACTCGCGGTCGCCGTGCGCGGCCTGGTTGAGGTTCATGAAGTCGAAGTCGATGTCCGCCCAGGGCAGCTCGACGTTCGCCTGCGTGTGCAGGTGCAGCAGCGGCTTGCGCAGCGCGTCGAGGCCGGAGATCCACATCTTCGCCGGGCTGAACGTGTGCATCCACGTGATGACGCCGAGCACCTTGTCGTCCGCGTTCGCGTCGAGCATGGCGCGGCGGATGGAGCCCGCGTCCTTGAGCACGGGCTTCCACACGACCTTCGCGGGCACGTCGGGCGACGCGTCGAGCGCGCGGGCGACCTCCTGCGACTGCTGGGCGACCTGCTCCAGCGTCTCGGGGCCGTACAGGTCCTGGCTGCCGGTGAAGAACCAGACCTCTCGGTCGGCGTACGGCTTGCTCATGGGTGTCCTCTCTGGATCAGTCTGGTTCAGGTCTGCTTCGCGGGCGGCCGGGCTCAGTGCTGGCCGTAGACGTTCTGGTAGCGGGCGTACAGGGAGTCCACGTGCTCCTGCGCGATGGGCAGCGGCTCGCCGAGCTGGCGCGACACGTGCACCGTGCGGGCCACCTCCTCGACCATCACGGCGGCCTTCACCGCGGCACGGGCGTCCTTGCCGATGGTGAACGGGCCGTGGTTGCGCATCAGGACCGCCGGGCTGCGGTGACCGCTCAGGGTCTCGACGATGCCGCGGCCGATGGAGTCGTCGCCGATGATCGCGAACGGCCCTACGGGCACGGGGCCGCCGAACTCGTCGGCCATCATCGTGAGGACGCAGGGGATCTCCTCCGCGCGGGCGGCCCACGCCGTCGCGTAGGTGGAGTGCGTGTGCACGACGCCGCCCACCTCGGGCATGTGCGCGTACACGTAGGCGTGCGCGGCGGTGTCCGACGACGGCGAGCGGTCGCCCTCGACGAGGTTCCCGTCCAGGTCGCACACCACCATGGACTCCGGGGTGATGTCGTCGTAGGCGACGCCGGACGGCTTGATGACCAGGAGGTCGCCCGAGCCGTCGGGGGTGCGGCCGTCGCGGACGCGCTCGGACACGTTGCCGGCGGTCCACACGACGAGCTCCCAGCGGGGCAGTTCGGCGTGCAGGGCCGCGACCTTCTCCTTGGCGGCGTCGACGGCGGCGCGCAGGTGCGCGGGGACCTCGGTGACGGTGCTCATGTGCTTCTCCAGTGCGGGGTGTGGTTCGTCGACTGCGGGTGTCGTCAGAGGGCTGCGGTGGCGGCGCGCTCGACCGCGAGGCCGGCGGAGTACCGCTCCAGGTAGGCGGCGAAGCCGGCGACGTCCTCGGCCTCGGGCTCGGCGACGTCGAGGCGGGCGTCGGCGAAGACGCGCTCGGCCAGGTAGGCGTCGAGGGCGGGCGCCCCGCCGTCCGTCCCGGCCTCGGCCCGCGCACCGGCGTACGCGGCGAGGAGCGCGATGCCCCAGGCGCCGCCCTCCCCCGCCGTCTGCCCGACGGCGACGGGCGCGTCGATCGCCCCGGCCAGCAGCCGCTGGGCGACGCCCGCCGTCCTGAACAGGCCACCGTGCGCGAACATCGTGTCGATCGCGACGCCCTCGCCGTGCAGCACGCGCATGCCGAGCGCGAGCGTGCCGAACACGCCGTAGAGCTGCGTGCGTGCGAAGTTCGCGAGCGTGAGGCGGCTGTCGGGGGTGCGCACCACGAGGGGTCGGCCCTCGTCGAGGCCCGTGATGGGCTCGCCGGCGAGGTAGTTGTACGCGAGGAGCCCGCCGCCGTCGGGCGCGCCGTCGAGCGCGGCGCGGAAGAGCGCGCCGAAGACGGCGTCGGGCTCGGCCGGCTGCCCGAGCGCGGCCGCGAACTGGCCGAACACGCCGGCCCACGCGTCGAGCTCGCTGGCGCCGTTGTTGCAGTGCACCATCGCGACGAGGTCCCCGGCGGGCGTGGTGACGAGGTCGAGCTCGTGGTGCACGGTGGTCAGCGGCCGCTCGAGGACGACCATCGCGAAGATCGACGTGCCCGCGCTGATGTTGCCGGTGCGCGGGGCGACGGAACCGGTGGCGACCATGCCGGTGCCGGCGTCACCCTCCGGCGGGCACAGGAGCACGCCGGGCCGCAGGGTGCCGGACGGGTCCAGCAGGGCCGCGCCCTCGGGCGTGAGGCGGCCCGCGTCCTCCCCTGCGGTCAGCACCTGGGGCAGGAGGCCCTCGACGTCGAGCCCCGGCCGCTTGGCGGCGGCGAGGTGGCGGAACTGCTCCAGCATCCGCGCGTCGTAGTCGCCGGTGGCCGGGTCGATCGGGAACATGCCCGACGCGTCGCCGACGCCGAGCACGTGCCGGCCGGTCAGGGCCCGGTGCACGTAGCCGGCCAGCGTGGTGAACGACGCGACCTGGGGCACGTGCGGCTCGTCGTCGAGGATCGCCTGGTACAGGTGGGCGATCGACCAGCGCAGCGGGATGTTGTGCCCGAACAGGGCGGACAGCTCCGCGGCCGCCGGCCCGGTGCTGGTGTTGCGCCAGGTGCGGAACGGGACGAGCAGCTCGCCGTCGCCGTCGAACGGCAGGTAGCCGTGCATCATCGCCGAGACGCCGAGCGCGGCGTAGGTGGTGGGCCGCACGCCGTAGCGCTGCTCGACGTCGGCGACGAGCGCGGCGTACGCGCCCTGCAGCCCGGCGTGCACGGTGTCGAGCGCGTAGGTCCACACCCCGTCGACGAGCTCGTTCTCCCACGCGTGCGAGCCGCTCGCGAGCGGCGCGTGGTCGGGCCCGATCAGGCACGCCTTGATGTTGGTGGAGCCGAGCTCGATGCCCAGCGCCGCCCTCCCGGCGACGATCGCCTCCTGGATCTCGCGCACGTCGTCCGCCTGCGCGGCCTGCTCCGCCATCCCTGCTCCGTCCCCGCCCGGCCCCGGGCGTCGTGGTGGTCGATCTATGTTAGCGCTCACATCGGGTGCTCCCCACCCGCGAGGTCGTTCTGGTCTCGCCGAGGTAGTCCCAGTCTGGCCGAGGTAGTTCACTGCGTGCCGAGGTAGTCGTGACCCTGCCGAGGTAGTGGACTGGTCCACTACCTCGGCAGGCTCGGCACTACCTCGCCGCGAGGCGGACTACCTCGACGCGGTGGGGGCTACCTCGTCGGGCGACCGGGCGCGACGACGTCGAGCCGTGCCGGCTCGCTGCGCACCTCGCCGTGGGCGTTGGCGACGACGGCGCGCACGAGCAGGCCGTCCGGCTCGCGCCCGGCGTGCTTCAGCGTCCAGCGCGCCGTGCCGCCGGTGGCCCGCGTCGCGGGAGCCGGGGCCGGCGACCAGGTCGCGCCGTCGTCGTCCGAGGTCTCCCACGTGACGACCGGCACCGGCGTGCCGGTCACGCGGACGTCGAACGTCGCGGGGCGGTTCCCCCGCACCGTCGCGTCGCGGGGGCCCTTCGTCACGGTCGGCTCCTCGACGGCCTGGTCGACCACGGGCCAGCCGTCCTCCCAGCCCAGGCGCTGCAGCCCGAGGGTCGGGAAGCCCGGGATCTCGGCGTTCGCGCCGTCGTAGTAGTGGAACGCGAGGACGCCGTCGGACACCGACTGGCCGCCCGGCCCGACCACCGCGCCGTGCGAGGAGAGCAGCACGGTGCCGCCGCCGTCGGCCAGGTCCTTGCCGTCCTGGTCGAGGAACGGCCCGGTGACGTCGCGCGACCGCCCGACCGCCACCTGGTAGGTGCTGTCGAGACCCTGGCAGCACCTGTCGAACGAGACGAACAGGTAGTACCAGCCGTCGTGCCTGGTGAGGTACGGCGCCTCGACGGGGTTGCCCGGCATCATGCGGTCCACCAGGTGCGTGGCGTTCTCGAGCGCGCCGTCGGCGAGCTTGCCGGTGGGCCACTCGAGCTCGACGAGGAAGATGCCGTACCAGTACGACCCGATCGCCATGTACGGGGTGCCGTCCGCACCCTCGACGATGCCCGCGTCGATCGCGTTGAACGTCTTGCCGCCGGCGATCTCCTGCGGCGAGTCGATCACCGGCCCCTGGTCGGCCCACGCGTAGTCCGGGTCGTCCGGGTCGAGGGTCGTGTTGGTCGCGAGGGCCGTCACCGAGGTGTTCGTGCCGAAGCGCGACGCCGAGTAGTAGAGGTAGTAGGTGCCGTCGTGCTCGTAGACCTCGGGCGCCCACAGGTTGTCGGGCAGCGCCCCGTCGCCTTCCGCCGCGAAGCGCTCGTCGATCCACGCGGGGATCTCGTCCCAGACCGTGCCGTCGTGGGCCCAGGTGACCCCCTCGTCGTGGCTCGACCACATCTGGATCGTGCCGCCGTTCTCCCGGTTCACGAGGCCCGTGGTGTAGACGCGCCAGGTGCCGTCGTCGTCGACGACGAGCGCCGGGTCGTGCACCGGCGAGGTCTCCCCGGTCACGGAGAGGCCGCCGGTCGGGGCGGTCGGTGCCGGGCGGCCGCGCTCGGCGGCGCCGGGCGTGGCGGTCGCCGGACCGACGGTGGTGGCGGCGACCAGCGACGCGCCCAGCAGCGCCGTCGTGAGCACCCCCGCCGCCGCGGCACGGGCCCGACTGAGAGATCTGCGCATCGTGACTCCTCTACAACGATGTAGAACTGCGAACGCGCCGAATCTACCCAGCCGCCACGACGGCGGTCAACGAGCGGTGGTCGACGAACCGCGGTCAGCGGGCGGGCGGCGGCGCCGTGCTGGAGCGCACCACGAGCTCGGGCACGATCCGTTCGGTCGGCACGCTCCCGCCGGCCAGCGCCGCGACGACCATCGCCACGCTGCGCTCCCCCAGCACCCCGAACGGCTGGCGCACCGTGGTCAGCGGTGGCACGAAGTACGCGGCCCCCGCGACGTCGTCGAAGCCCACCACCGACACGTCGTCGGGCACGGAGAGCCCCCGCTCCCAGAACGCCCGCAGGATGCCGAGCGCGAGCTGGTCGTTCCCGGCGAACACCGCCGTCGGGCCCTCGTGCGCCACCACGGCCTCGGCCAGGTCGCGTCCCGCGGTGTACCCGTCCTCCGCCGACCAGCTGCAGTACCGCGGGCGGCTCGGCGCGATCCCCCGCGCCTCGAGCGCCTCCCGCCAGCCGGCGGCGCGCTCGCGGGCGTCGAACCAGTCCTGGGGGCCGGCCACGTGCAGGACGTCGTGGTGCCCCAGGCCGAGCAGGTGGTCGGTCGCGGCGCGCGCGCCCGCCCGCTGGTCGACGGCGAGCGAGAGCGTCGTCGGGCCGGCCGCCGTCGTGCCCGCGTCGCGCGGCAGCTTCTCCAGCGCGGCGACGACCAGCACCGGCACCGGCGCGCGGAAGGACTCGACGGCGGCCGCGACGTCGTCCTGCGGCGCGATGACCACGATCGCCTCGACACCCTGGTCCATGAAGTGCTCCAGCGCCTCGTGCATCGCCGCGGCGTCGTAGCTCCGCAGCGTCGCGACGGAGACGAAGTACCCCTGGTCCCGTGCGGCGCCCTCGATCGCGATGAGCGTGCTGGTGGGGCCGAACAGCGCCGACCCCGTGGTCACCACGCCGAGCGTCGCCGAGCGCGCCGTCGCCAGCGCCCGCGCGGCGCTGTTGCGCCGGTAGCCGAGGGTCGCGATGGCGTCCAGCACCCGCTCGCGGGTCTCTCCGCGCACGCTCGGGTGCTCGTTGAGCACCCGGGAGACCGTCTGGTGGGAGACTCCGGCGACGGCCGCGACGTCGGCCATGGACGGGCGCCGCGACCGAGGACGCGTCGCCTGCCCGCCGGCGTCGGTCATGGCTCCTGCGCCGCGTTCCTCGCGTCGACCTCGTCGAGCACCCGGCGCAGGTAGGTCAGCGTGAGCTTGCCCGCCGCCCGGTCGTACTGCTCCTCGTAGCCGTGCTTGGTGTACATGGCGAGGTTCTTCTTCGAGTCCTTGCCCGTGAACGCCCACACCTCGGTCACCTCGGACGGCAGGAACTGCAGGATCGCGAACATCAGCGACGTGCCGATGCCCTTGGCCTGCTGGTCCGGCGCGACCGCGAGCCGCCCGAGCGTCGCCCTGGCGCCCTCGATCTCCAGGCGCAGCGACCCCACCAGGCGGTGCCCCTCCCACGCGCCCACGGTCACGACGTCGTCCCGCGCCATGTCGTCGCGCAGCTCGTGCAGCGTCTGCGTCAGCGGCGGGATGTGCGGGTCGTCGTACAGCTGCGCCTCGCTGACGAACGCCGCCCGCCGCAGCGTCAGCAGCTCGCCCGCCTGCGCGTCCTCGACCAGCGCGATCCGCAGCGTGTCGTCGCCGTTCCCCTGCTGGACTTCCTGGGCGTCAGTGCCGCGTGCCTCGCTCATGAGGACATCGTGGCAGACCGACGGCGGACGTGTCGTCGCACGGCCGGGGCCGTCGGTGACAATGGGCGGGTGACGACCGAATGGGTGCTGACCCTCTCCTGCCCCGACCGCCCCGGGATCGTGCACGCCGTGGCGGGCGTGCTGGCCGAGCACGGCGGCAACATCACCGAGTCGCAGCAGTTCGGGGACCCGGCGTCGGGCCTGTTCTTCATGCGCGTGCAGGTGGAGGTGCAGGTCGACGCCGAGGCGGGACGCGAGGCCCTGACCGCCGCGCTCTCGCCGGTGGCGGAACGGTTCGGCATGACCTGGCAGCTCGACGTCGTCGGCCGCCGCCTGCGCACGCTGGTGCTGGTCAGCAAGGCGCCGCACTGCCTGGTGGACCTGCTGTACCGCGAGCGGTACCAGGGCATGCCGGTCGAGGTCGTCGGCGTCGTCGGCAACCACCCGGACCTCGAGGACATGGCCGCGTTCTACGGCAAGCCGTTCCACCACGTGCCGGTCACGAAGGACACGAAGGCGCGGGCCGAGGACCGCCTGCGGGAGCTGGTGGCCGAGCTCGACGTCGAGCTGGTCGTCCTCGCGCGGTACATGCAGATCCTGTCGGACGAGCTGTGCCGCGACCTCGCGGGCCAGGTCATCAACATCCACCACTCGTTCCTGCCGAGCTTCAAGGGCGCGCGCCCCTACGCGCAGGCGCACGACCGCGGCGTCAAGCTCATCGGCGCGACGTCGCACTACGTCACGGGCGACCTCGACGAGGGCCCGATCATCGAGCAGGACGTCGAGCGCGTGGACCACTCGCGCGCGGTCGCGGACCTCGTCGCGATCGGCGAGGACGTCGAGCGCCGCACGCTCGCACGCGCCGTGCGGTGGCACGCCGAGCACCGCGTGCTGCTCGACGGCCACCGCACGGTCGTCTTCCGCTGACGGCTCGCCGCCGGCGGGACGGGGTCAGGCGACCGACACCTCGACCAGCGTGTTCCACGGGTCGTCGAACCGGAGGGTCCGGCCGTCGTCGCGCGTCGCGACGCCGGCGTGCTTCAGCCGGTCGGCGAGCGCGCCGACCTCGTCGCGCGCGGGCACCGTGAGCGCCACCTGCCCGAGGCCGAGCGTCGCGGCACGCGGGCCGGCGCCCGCGCTGTTCCAGGTGTTCATCGCCATGTGGTGGTGGTACCCGCCGGCCGCGACGAACAGGGCGCCGTGGAACGTCGCCATGATCTCGAAGCCGAGGGTGTCGACGTAGAACCGCTGCGCCGTGGGGATGTCGCCGACCTGGAGGTGGACGTGCCCGACCTGCGCGGCCTGCCCCGCGGCGCCCGCCAGGGCGTCCTCGGTGAGGTGCCGCTGGAGGAACTCCTGCGGGTCGAACCAGTCGGAGCCCATCGCCACGCGCCCGCCGCCGTCGTGCTGCCAGACCTCGCGCGGCCGGTCCCAGTAGAGCTCGATGCCGTTGTCCTCGGGGTCCGTGAAGTAGAACGCCCGCGACACCCAGTGGTCGGAGTTCCCCGCGAACCGCGACAGCGGGTGCTGCGCGGCGTGCGCGACGGCGGAGGCGAGCGCCTCCTCGGTGTCGAACAGGACGGCCGTGTGGAACAGCCCGGCCTGGTTCCGCGACGTCGCCGGCAGCCCCGGCGTGTGCTGCAGCGCGACGACGGGCACCCCGCCGCGCCCCAGCACCACCCGGTCCGGGGCGCCGAGGGCCGGGATCTCCTCGAGCGCGATCGCCTCGCGGTAGTAGGCGCTCATCGCGCCGAGGTCGCCCACGTGCAGGGTGACGGCGCCCATCGCGGTCTCGGCGGCGAGGAGGTCGGGGTGGCGGGTCATGATCGGCTCCTGGTGCTGGGGTGGACGAGGGTCAGAGCAGCGCGAACCCGGTGGTCCACTGCGTCTTCTCCCCCGCGGCGAGGGTGAGCTGCAGGAACCCGAGGGCCTCGAGCTCGCGGGCGCGCTTCAGCGACCCGGCGTCGACGACACGGACGGCGGACCCGTCGAACGCGGCCGCGAACGCGGACTTGGCCGTGGCGTCGTCGCCCGCGACGAGGACGGTCGTCGGCACGTCGCCGACGGTGCCGCTCACGAGCGTCGCGGCGAAGTTCGTGTTGAACGCCTTGAGCACAAAAGCGCCGGGGAGCTTCTCCGAAAGCCCGGCCGCGGCGGAGGAGTCCGCCGGCACGACGAGCGCGTCGAAGGTGGCGAAGTCGAGCGGGTTGGTGAGGTCGACGACGGTGCGGCCGGCGAGCTGGTCGCCGTAGGTCGCGACGACGTCGTCCAGCGCCGGGTACGGCAGGGCCAGGACGACGATCTCGCCCGTGAGCGGCTCGCCGAACGCGGCCGCGGTGACGGCGGGGTCCACGGCCGCGGCCTTGGCGACGTCGCGGGCGACGACCTGCACGTCGTTCCCGCCGGCGAGCGCCAGGCCCGCGATCGCGGAGCCCATGTTCCCGGTGCCGAGGATGCTGATGGTGGTCATGGTTCCTCCTGAGGATCCGTCGTCGACCATTTGGTTGACGCTACAACCAACATAGACCGCTATAGTTGTAGCGTCAACCTTCGTTCGAGGGTGACGGACCAGGAGGGCGATCCCGTGACGACGACCCGGCGCACGACGGCGGCCGACGACGAGCCGCGCTGGCTCGACGCCGAGCAGATGCGCACGTGGCTCCGGCTCCAGGCGGTGATCGAGCTGCTGCCCGCCACGCTCGACCAGCAGCTGCGCCGCGACGCCGACCTCACCCACTTCGAGTACATGGTGCTGGCGATGCTCTCCGAGGCGCCCGAGCGTGCCCTGCGCATGACCGAGCTCGCCCGCCTCACCAGCGCCACGCTCCCCCGCCTCTCGCACGTGGCGCGCCGGCTCGAGGCGCGCGGCTACGTCGAGCGCTGCACCGCCCCCGACGACCGCCGCGCGACCATCGCCCACCTCACCGACGAGGGCTGGCGCAAGGTCGTCGCGAGCGCCCCCGGCCACGCACGCACGGTGCTGCAGGACGTCTTCGACGACCTCGACCCGGACGAGGTCCGCACCCTCGCCGGCGCGCTCGACAAGGTCCTCGCGCACATCGACCCGCACGACCGCTTCGGCCTCGGCGTGCGCTCCGCCCGCTGACCTCCGGCCGTCGTCCACCCCTCCGACCAGGCCCCGCGCCCCGGCGACCCTGAGGAAGATCCATGCCCGGGGCTTGTTTCGAAAACGTTTTCTACCTACTCTCGGGACGTCGGCGACCCCGACCGCTCGATGACGAGGCCTCGTGGCCGAGCACCACTCAAGGATGAGCAGGCTCGAGAACGAAGGATGGGATCGATGAAGCGCACGACGAAGAGATGGCGCGCGTCCGTGGGAGCGGCGGTGGCCGGGATCGGCATCCTCGCCGCCACGGCACTGAGCGCACAGGCTGCCGGGAGCACGCTCCACGCGGCGGCCTCCGAGCAGGGCCGGTACTTCGGCACCGCGATCGCCGCCGGCAAGCTGGGCGACTCGCAGTACACGACGATCGCCGACCGCGAGTTCGGCATGATCACGGCCGAGAACGAGATGAAGATGGACGCCACCGAGCCGCAGCAGGGGCAGTTCAGCTTCTCCTCCGGCGACCGGATCCTCGACTGGGCCACCAGCCACGGCAAGCGGGTGCGCGGCCACGCGCTGGCGTGGCACTCCCAGCAGCCGGGCTGGATGCAGAACATGAGCGGCTCGCAGCTGCGCCAGGCGATGCTCAACCACGTCACCCAGGTCGCGACGCACTACAAGGGCAAGGTCTACGCCTGGGACGTCGTCAACGAGGCGTACGCGGACGGCTCCTCCGGCGCCCGCCGGGACTCCAACCTCCAGCGCACCGGCAACGACTGGATCGAGGCCGCCTTCCGTGCCGCCCGGGCCGCCGACCCGAACGCGAAGCTCTGCTACAACGACTACAACACCGACAACTGGTCCCACGCCAAGACGCAGGGCGTCTACACCATGGTCAAGGACTTCAAGGCCCGCGGCGTGCCGATCGACTGCGTCGGCTTCCAGGCCCACTTCAACAGCGGCAACCCGGTGCCGAACAACTACCACGAGACGCTCCAGCACTTCGCCGACCTCGGCGTGGACGTGCAGATCACCGAGCTGGACATCGAGGGCTCGGGCAGCTCGCAGGCCGAGCAGTACCAGGGCGTCACGCAGGCGTGCCTCGCCGTCTCGCGCTGCACCGGCATCACCGTGTGGGGCGTGCGCGACTCCGACTCGTGGCGGGCGAGCGGCACCCCGCTGCTCTTCGACGGCAACGGCCAGAAGAAGGCCGCCTACACCTCTGTCCTGAACGTCCTCAACGACGGCCAGGGTGTGCCCGGTGGCGGCGACCCCGACCCGGGCGAGACCACGCCGCCGCCCACCGGCGGCAGCGGGTGCACCGCCACCTACTCCGAGGGCCAGAAGTGGGGCGACCGCTTCAACGGGACCGTGACCGTCCGGGCCGACCGGAACATCACCTCGTGGACCTCGACCGTGACCGTCAGCTCCAGCCAGCGGATCAGCGCCACCTGGAACGGCACGCCCACGTGGGACTCGTCGGGCAAGGTCATGACGATGCGCCCGGCCGGCAACGGGACGCTGGCCGCCGGCCAGTCCACGTCGTTCGGCTTCACCGTGATGCACGGCGGGGACTGGACCTGGCCCAAGGTCAGCTGCTCGGCGTCCTGAGCGGCTGAGCACGTGCGCCTGAGCGCCGCGGGCCCCGGGCCCGCGGCGCTCAGGTCGCGCCGGTGATCGCGGCGAGGATCTCCTCGTGCGCGGCCGTCGCCGGGAACGACCCGTTGTTGCGGCCGTGCCGCAGCACCTCGATGCGGTCGGAGACCGCGCGCACGTCGTTGAGGTTGTGGCTGATGAGGATGACGCCGAGGCCCAGCTCGCGCAGGCGCTGGATGTGCGTGAGCACCTCGGCGGTCTGTGCCACCGAGAGCGCCGCCGTCGGCTCGTCGAGCACCACGATGCGCGGCTGCCCGATGAGGGTGCGCGCGATGGCGACCGCCTGGCGCTGACCGGCGGACAGGTGCCGCAGCGGGGTGCGCACCGACGGGATCCGGATGGTGAGGTGCTGGAGGAGCGCGCGGGTCTCGGTCTCCATCTCGCCGTCGCGCAGCAGGCCCGCGCGCCCGCGCAGCTCCTGCCCGAGGAAGACGTTGGCGGTGACGTCGAGGTTCTCGCACACGGCGAGGTCCTGGAAGACGCTCGCCACGCCGAGCTGGTTCGCCGCCGAGGGCGACGGGATCGACACGGGCTCGCCGTCGATCTCCAGCTGCCCCGAGCTCGGGCTCAGCACGCCCGCCACGATCTGGGCGAGCGTCGACTTGCCCGCCCCGTTGTCCCCGACCAGGGCGACCACCTCGTGCGCGTGCACCTCGAGGTCCACGTCGACGAGGGCCTCGACGGCACCGAAGTACCTGCTGACCTGCCGCAGCGCGAGCAGCGGCGTGCGTCCCCTCACCGGTTCCCCTTTCCTGTGCGGACCTGGCCGACGGCGACCGCGCCGTGCGGCCCGTCGTCGGGCTGCTCCAGCAGGTCGGTGTGCTGCAGCGCGAGCGCGAGGGCTCCCTCCAGCTCGGCACGCGTCCCCAGCGCCGCGGGCACCACCTCGAGAGGCGTGACCTGCTGCAGCAGGGTCCGGCGGCGCAGCGCCTCGCGCAGCGGCCCGAGGAAGACCTCGCCCGTGGCGGCCAGCGCTCCCCCGACGACGACGAGCTCCGGGTTGAGCGACGTCGCCAGCCCGGCCACGACGCCGCCGACCACCGTACCGGCGTCGGCGACGATCTCCCGACAGCCCGGGTCGTCCTCGTTCGTCAGCCGCACGACGTCGGCGAGGGTGAGGTTCCCGTGGCTGCTGCGCAGCGGCTCGAGCAGCGCCCGGTCGCCGACGACCGTGTCGAGGCAGCCGCGGCTGCCGCACGAGCAGATGTTGCCGGCGGGGTCCACCTGGACGTGGCCGATCTCGCCCGCCGTGCCCGCGACCCCGCGATGCACGCGGCCCGCCAGCACGATGCCCGCCCCGACGCCGTGCCCGGCACGGACGTACAGCGCGTCGTGCACCTCGCGGGCGGCGCCGACCGTGCTCTCCGCCAGCGCCCCCAGGTTCGCGTCGTTGTCCACGAACACCGGCCGGGCCAGCCGCTTGGACAGCACCTGCGCGACGGGCACGCCGTCCCAGCCGCGCAGGATGCCCCGCACGGTGACCTGGCCGCTGGCGGCGTCGACCGGCGCCGGCAGCCCGAGGCCGATGCCGAGCACCTCGTCGAGCTCCGACCCGACGCGCTCCAGCAGGTCGACGACGAGCAGGGCCGCGCGGTCGAGGCTCGTGTCGGCGCGGTGCTCCGCCGGCAGCGGCAGCACCTGCTCGGCGAGGATCTCGTGCGACACGTCCGCGATCGCCACCGTGAGGTGCCGCGTGCCCACCAGCACGCCCGCGACGAGCCCCACGCGGTGGGCGAGGGTGACGAGCTGCGCGCGCCGGCCCGAGCGGATCGTGTTGCGCACCTCGACCAGCTCGGCGGCGACGAGCTCCTTGACGATGGTCGACACCGTGGCGGGCGAGAGCCCGGTGGCCCCGGTGAGCTCGACCTGCGTCAGCCCCCCGTGCCGTTTCACCGCGTCGACGACGCGCGCGCGGTTCGCCTCGCGCAGCGACGACTGCGATCCCACCATCGGCAGCCGTCCTCTCACGCCGGGGATTCTATGGTGCGACGACGCGCGGGGCGGCGGTCGTCCGCCG
>NZ_JBHTVC010000068.1:0-27401 GCF_042793275.1 Isoptericola sp. NPDC056578 | reverse complement strand
CCGCACGTGATGCGGTCCGCCCTCTCGTGCTACCTCGGCAGGGGTCAGAAGTCCCAGTCGTCGTCCTCGGTGGCCACGGCCTTGCCGATGACGTACGACGAGCCCGACCCGGAGAAGAAGTCGTGGTTCTCGTCGGCGTTCGGCGACAGGGCCGCGAGGATGGCCGGATTCACGGCCGTGTCCTCCTTGGGGAACAGCGCCTCGTAGCCCAGGTTCATCAGGGCCTTGTTGGCGTTGTACCGCAGGAACGCCTTGACGTCCTCGGTGAGGCCGAGCTCGCCGTACAGGGCGTCGGTGTACTCGACCTCGTTCTCGTACAGCTCGAAGAGCAGCTCGAACGTGTACGCCTTGAGCTCGTCCTGCTCGGTCTGGCTGACCTGCGCCAGGCCCTTCTGGTACTTGTAGCCGATGTAGTACCCGTGCACCGCCTCGTCACGGATGATGAGGCGGATGAGGTCGGCCGTGTTCGTCAGCTTGGCGCGGCTCGACCAGTACATCGGCGCGTAGAAGCCGGAGTAGAACAGGAACGACTCGAGCATCGTCGAGGCGACCTTGCGCTTCAGCGGGTCGTCGCCGCGGTAGTAGTCGAGCACGATCTCGGCCTTGCGCTGCAGGTGCGGGTTCTGCTCCGACCAGGCGAACGCCTCGTCGATCTCCCGCGTCGAGATCAGCGTCGAGAAGATCGACGAGTAGCTCTTGGCGTGCACCGACTCCATGAACGCGATGTTGGTGTACACCGCCTCCTCGTGCGGGGTCAGCGCGTCGGGGATCAACGACACCGCACCGACCGTGCCCTGGATGGTGTCCAGCAGCGTGAGGCCGGTGAACACGCGGGTCGTCATCAGCCGCTCGGCGTCGGTGAGCGTGTGCCACGACTGGATGTCGTTCGACACCGGCACCTTCTCCGGCAGCCAGAAGTTGCCGACCAGGCGGTCCCAGACCTCGAGATCCTTCTCGTCCTGCAGACGGTTCCAGTTGATCGCGGTCACGCGATCGATGAGCTTGAGCTTCCCCGTGGGCGCCATGTCTTCTCTTCTCCACACATTCCGTAGTTGCCCGACGCGATCACAGCATGCAGCTGACGCAGCCCTCGATCTCCGTGCCCTCGAGGGCCATCTGGCGGAGACGGATGTAGTACAGCGTCTTGATCCCCTTGCGCCAGGCGTAGATCTGGGCGCGGTTGACGTCGCGCGTCGTCACCGTGTCGGGGAAGAACAGCGTCAGCGACAGGCCCTGGTCCACGTGCTGCGTCGCGGCGGCGTACGTGTCGATGATCTTCTCGTAGCCGATCTCGTACGCGTCCTGGTAGTAGTCCAGGTTGTCGTTCGTCATGTACGGCGCCGGGTAGTACACGCGACCGAGCTTGCCCTCCTTGCGGATCTCGATCTTGGCGGGCACCGGGTGGATCGACGACGTCGAGTTGTTGATGTAGCTGATCGACCCGGTGGGCGGCACGGCCTGGAGGTTCTGGTTGTAGATGCCGTGCTCCACGACCGACGCCTTGAGCGCACGCCAGTCGTCCTGCGTCGGGATGGCGACACCGGCCTCCGCGAAGAGCTGCGCGACGCGTTCGGTCGCCGGCTTCCACTCGCCGTCGGTGTACTTGTCGAAGTACTCGCCCGTGGCGTACCTCGAGTCCTCGAACCCGCCGAACGCCTTGCCTCGCTCGATCGCGAGCCGGTTGGACGCCGCGATCGCGTGGTACGCGACCGTGTAGAAGTAGAGGTTCGTGAAGTCCACGCCCTCGGCGGACCCGTAGTAGATCCGCTCGCGCGCGAGGTACCCGTGCAGGTTCATCTGGCCGAGGCCGATGGCGTGCCCGAGGTCGTTGGCGCGGCGGATCGACGGGACCGACTCGATGCTCGTCTGGTCGGAGACGGCGGTGAGCGCGCGGATCGCGGTGTCGATCGTCTTGGCGAAGTCCGGCGAGTCCATCGTCTTGGCGATGTTCAGCGAGCCGAGGTTGCAGGAGATGTCCCGGCCGACGTGGTCGTAGGACAGGTCCTCGTGGAACGTCGACGGCGTCGAGACCTGCAGGATCTCCGAGCACAGGTTCGAGTGCGTGATGCGGCCCTTGATCGGGTTCGCCTTGTTCACCGTGTCCTCGAACATCACGTACGGGTACCCGGACTCGAACTGCAGCTCCGCGATGGTCTGGAAGAAGTCGCGGGCCTTGATCGTGGTCTTCGTGATGCGGTCGTCGGCGACGAGCTCGTCGTACTTCTCCGAGATGGAGACGTCGGCGAACGGCTTGCCGTAGACGCGCTCGACGTCGTACGGGCTGAACAGGTGCATGTCCGCGTTCGTCTTCGCGAGCTCGAACGTCACGTCGGGGATGACGACGCCCAGCGAGAGGGTCTTGATGCGGATCTTCTCGTCCGCGTTCTCCCGCTTGGTGTCGAGGAACCGCATGATGTCGGGGTGGTGCGCGTGCAGGTACACGGCGCCCGCACCCTGGCGCGCACCGAGCTGGTTGGCGTACGAGAACGAGTCCTCGAGCAGCTTCATCACGGGGATGACGCCGGACGACTGGTTCTGGATGTGCTTGATCGGCGCGCCGTGCTCGCGGACGTTGCTCAACAGCAGGGCCACGCCGCCGCCGCGCTTCGACAGCTGCAGGGCGGAGTTGATGCCGCGCGCGATGGACTCCATGTTGTCCTCGATGCGCAGCAGGAAGCAGGAGACGGGCTCGCCGCGCTGCGCCTTGCCCACGTTGAGGAAGGTCGGCGTCGCGGGCTGGAACCGCCCGGAGACGACCTCCTCGACGACGTCCCGCGCGACCTGCTCGTCGCCGTCGGCCAGGCCGAGGGCGACCATCGAGACGCGGTCCTCGAAGCGCTCGAGGTACTTCTTCCCGTCGAACGTCTTCAGCGTGTACGACGTGTAGTACTTGAACGCGCCGAGGAACGACTCGAACTGGAAGTCCTTCGAGTACGCGAGCCGGAACAGCTCCTTGACGAAGGTGCGCGAGTACTTCTCGAGGACCGCAGGGTCGTAGTACTTGTTCTCGAGGAGGTAGTCGAGCTTCGCGTCGAGCGTCTCGAACTGGATGGTGTTCGGCACCACGTGCTGCTCGAAGTAGGCCGTGGTGGCCTCGCGGTCCTTGTCGAACTGGATCTTGCCGTCCGGTCCGTACAGGTTCAGCATCGCGTTCAGCGCGTGGTAGTCGAGCTGCACGCCCTGCAGCGGCACGGGGGTGGCCCCCGCGAGCTCCGGGTCCGTCGTCGAGCTCACGCCGAGATCAGTGACTGTCGTTGCCAAAATCGTCCCAATCCGTCACGGACGCGCCGGGCGTCCTCAGCCGTCCCCAGGAGTTCGAAGGCGTACAGGTAGGGCACCTGGCACTTCGCGGAGATGATGTCGCCGGCGATGCAGTACGCAGCGCCGAAGTTGGTGTTCCCCGCGGCGATGACGCCGCGGACGAGCGACCGGTTGTGCGGGTCGTTGAGGAACTCGCGCACGCGCCGAGGCACGGCGCCGCCCTCGTTGCCCCCGCCGTATGTCGGGACCATGAGCACGTAGGGCTCGGTCACCGTGAGGGACCCGTCCGTCTTGCGCACCGGGATCCGGTGCACGGACATGCCGAGCTCCTCCAGCCCGAGGCGCTGGACGAACCGGTGGGTGTTCTCCGACACGCTGGAGAAGTAGACGAGAGAACTCATGCTCAGCCTCCCCCCGGATGCTGCTACCAGACCGACGTGCTGCGTCGCCGAAGACGCACGGCGCCCCGGGTCGGGTTCGAAGCCCGGGGCGCCGGCCGTTCGTGGGGTGCGGGGCCGCTGCCTGCGGGCCCCGCCTGTTGTCGAGTCTGTGTCGCGGTCGGCGTCAGGCCGAGACGGCCTGCTGCGCGGCGACCGCGGCGATCTGGTCCGGGCGGAAGCCCGACCAGTGGGTGTCGCCGGCGACGACGACGGGGGCCTGCAGGTAGCCGAGCCCGCGGACCATCTCGAGCGCCTCGGCGTCCTGCGTGATGTCGACCACGGAGTACTCGACGCCCTTGCGGTCGAGGGCGCGGTAGGTCGCGTCGCACTGCACGCAGGCCGGCTTGCTGTAGACCGTGATGCTCATGTGTCTCTCCCTCTCTGCGCTCCCCACCGGGGGCTTCGTCCGACCGGTGTCGCGACCCTGCGAGCCGGTCCCCTCGACGGGCCTCGAAAGGGCCCGGACCAGGGATGACGCCCGTGGAACTACGCCGGTGTGCTTTGTTCGAAAGGCTGTGCGCCCCGCGTGCTCCAAACACTACACCTAGTGGTCAGGGCGCGCGCGGGACCGACATCTTGTGGTTGACACCGCTGTCATTCGTCGAACACCCCTCGCCGCACGCGCTCACGAACAGCCTCCCACGGGGGTCCGACACTCCTCGTCCACAGGGTGGGCGAGGCTCCGTCAACACCGTCTCGGGGCGTCCTTCCGCAGCACCGTGCGGATCGCGTCGGGATGTCCACAGGCGGTGGGCGACGGGCGTCCACAGCGTGTGTGCGACGACGGGTCGTCGTCCATCGGGACCGGAGCCGGGCCGGGTCCCGGGCTCCGGTCGGGAAGCGGCCCGGCAGATCGGACATTCCTGGCACCGAACTGCTCGGAAACTCGTCGATGTCATCGGCGTGTCGCTCGCGGTGGTGTGTCGCACACCGCGCGGACCGGTCAGCTCCCTGCGTCGCGCTCGGCGGCGGACGGCGACACGGGCACGGCGCGCCAGCCCGCGGGGTCGACGCCGCCCGGCACCGCCGTCGCGGGGTCGTAGGGCGCGCGCGTGAGGTGGAAGGTGCCGACGTCGAGGGCCTCCGCGGGCGTGCCGGTCGCGACGGGCCGCAGCCGCTCGCCGCGCCAGTAGCCGCCCGCGACGCCGACCCAGCCCTCGGGCGTCCGGTCGAACACCGTGCTCCGCCCGTCCGGCGAGCCCAGGTCCAGGCAGCCGTCGGCGCGCACGGACACCGTGTACGGCATCGGGCCCCAGTACCAGGTCCCGGCCAGCGCGAGGGCGTCCGGGTCGGTGCCACCGGCGCCGCCCGCGACGGCGGGCTCGGGGGCCGGGCCCGGCACGCCCAGGAGGTCGAGCAGGAAGGACGCGTCGCCGAACCCGGCGGTCGAGCTGCCGCAGACGGCCACGACGTCCCCCGTCGCGGGGTCGGCCCGCAGCGTCGCGGTGAAGCCGGGCACGGAGCCCCCGTGCCCCACGGTGCGACGGGCGTTCCGCCCGCCCTCGCCGGGCCCGTGGTGCACGGAGACGCCCAGCCCCCACGCGGCCGTGAACGGCACGTCGTCGTCGACCACCGCCCGGGGCGTCGCCATCCGACGGCGGCACGCGAGCGGCAGCACGTCGTCACCCGCTCCGCCGTCGTCGCCGGCGCCCACCAGCCACGACCCGAACCGCACGAGGTCCGCCGGCGTGGACCACACCTCCCCCGCCGGCCCCATCGCGCCGTAGGCGGCCACCGGCTCGACGAGGACGGTGTCGGCGTCGGGGTGCACCGCGTACCCCACCGCGGCCTCGCCCGGCGGCGTCCGGCCCGTGCCCGTCATGCCCAGCGGCGCCCAGACCTCGTCGCGCAGGACGGCGTCCCACGACCGGCCGTGCGCCTCCTCCACCAGGCGGCCCAGCACGGCGTAGCCCACGTTGGAGTAGTGGTGCCGTTCCCCCGGCTCCCACAGCCGCTCGACGCCGGAGGCGACGAGCTCGGCCCACGACCCCGCGCCGTGCCGCTCCCACCACGGCCCCGGGGGCTCGGCCGCCAGGCCCGCGGTGTGCGTGAGCAGCTGGGCGACCGTGGCGTCCGGGGCGGGGGCGTCCGCGAGGTACCGCCCCACCGGGTCGTTCAGGCCGAGCCGCCCCGCGACCGCCAGCCGCAGCACGGCCACGGCCGTCATGGGCTTGGTGATCGACCCGATCCGGAACGCCGTGCCCGGGCCGGACGGCGCCCACCCGGCGGTGCCGGTCCACGCGACCGCGCCGGCGCGCCCCACCGCGGCGGACAGCGCCGGCACCCGGCGCTCCCCGCAGCGCGCACGGAGCGCGTCGTCGAACCGGACGCCGGCGGACGGGGCGTCGTCGGGCGGGAGCGAGGCGGATGGCGGGACGGGACGCGCGGCGGTCATGTCCCGCACGGTAGCGCCGGACAGGCACTGCCCGGTCGGCGTCAGGGGGTGGCGGCGGTGACCGGGGGCACCTCGCCGGACGTGACGAGCCGGCGGTACCAGTGGGCGGAGTTCTTCCAGGTGCGCTCGCCCGTCGGGTAGTCGACGTGCAGGATGCCGAAGCGCTTGGAGTAGCCGTAGCCCCACTCGAAGTTGTCCATGAGCGACCAGGCGAAGTACCCGCGCACGTCCGCGCCCGCGTCGCGGGCGGCGCCGACGGCCTCGACGTGGTCGTGCAGGTAGGCCACGCGGCGGTCGTCGTGCACGCGGCGCTCGCCGTCGTCGACGACGAGCTCGTCGTCGAAGGCGGCCCCGTTCTCGGTGACCGCGAGCGGCAGGCCCGGGTAGGTGCGGTGCAGCCGCAGCAGCAGCTCCGTGAGGCCCGACGGCTCGATGTTCCAGCCCATCGCCGTGTACGGGCCGGGCTGCTCGGCGAACTCGACGTCGGTGACGCCGATCCACGGGCTGTGGCTCGACGCGCCGTGGCCGTCGTTCTCCGACCGCTCCCCGTCCCCGCTGAACCGCCGCACGGTGACCGTGGAGTAGTAGTTCACGCCGAGGACGTCGAGCGGCTGGCGGATCTGCTCGAGGTCGCCGTCGCGGACGAACGACCAGTCGGACACGTGCGCGGTGTCGGCCAGCAGGTCGTCGGGGTACGCGCCGTCGAGGATCGGGCCGAGGAACGCCCGGTTGGCGAGCGCGTCGATCTTCCGGACGGCGTCGGCGTCGCCCTCGGACGCCGCGTCCGCCGGGCGGATCGCGTGCAGGTTCAGCGTGATCGACACCTGGGCGCCCGGCAGCACGTCGCGGATCGCCTGCGCCGCGAGACCGTGCGCCAGGTTGAGGTGGTGGACGGCCGCGAGCGCCGCGGCGGGCTCGGTGCGGCCGGGCGCGTGGACGCCGGAGCCGTAGCCGAGGTAGGCGGAGCACCAGGGCTCGTTGAGGGTGGTCCACGCCTCGACGCGGTCGCCGAGCTCGACGGCCATGTGCCGGGCGTACTGCGCGAACGCGTCCGACGTCGCCCGGTCCGCCCAGCCGCCGGCGTCCTCGAGCTCCTGCGGCAGGTCCCAGTGGTAGAGCGTGACGAAGGGCCGGATGCCGCGCTCGCGCAGCGCGTCGAGCAGGTCGCGGTAGAACGCGACGCCCTCCGGGTTGAGGGGGCCGCTCCCGCCGGGCTGCACGCGCGACCAGGAGATCGACAGGCGGTAGGCGCCGACGCCGAGGCGGTCGAGGTGGTCCACGTCCTCGGCCCAGCGGTGGTAGTGGTCGCACGCGACGTCGCCGGTGTCGCCGTCACGGGTGCGACCGGGCGTGCGGGAGTACGTGTCCCAGATGGACGGCCCCCGTCCGCCCTCGGCGGCGGCGCCCTCGATCTGGTAGGCCGCGGTCGCGGTGCCCCAGAGGAAGTCGGCGGGGAACGTGCGGGCGACGGTCGCGGTGACGTCGGGCTGGGTGGCGGGCGTGGTGGTCGTGCTGGTCATGGGTTCGTTCCTCGGTGCTCGGAGTCACGGGGCGTCGTGGTGGTCGGTGCGGCGGTCGTGTGGAAGCGCTCCCACCCTGTCCCGGCAGTGTAGCCACCGGCAGCGCGCGGGCGCGCGGGTCGCCGTCAGAGGCGCAGGCTGACCGTGCCCGGTCCGGCGGCGGCTGCCGTGCGCTCCCCCACCCGGACGGTCCAGGCGCCGGGGGCGTCGTCGGACGTGACGACGACCTCGTCGCCGGTGCGCCGGACGCGGAAGCGCGCCGCCTCGCCGTCCGGCCCTCCCGTGGGCACGACGGTGACGGCGTCGTGCCCGTCGGTGAGACCGAAGCAGCGCAGCTCGACGCCGTCGGCCCACGCGTAGTCGGGCCGGTCGGTGCGCGTCCCGACCGGCAGCACCGTGCCGGGGCGCACGAGCACCGGCAGGGAGTCGAAGTCGTGGGTCTCGGTGACCCAGCGCGGCCCGGTCACGGTCTGCGCGTGCGCGGTCTCCGCGCCGTCCAGCAGGCGGGTCCACGTGCCCTCGGGCACGTAGTACTCGACCGTGCCGTCGGCCTGGAAGACCGGCGCCACGAGCAGCGAGCCGCCCAGCATGTACTGCATGTCGACGCCGAAGGCGGCCCGGTCGCCGGGAAACTCCAGCACCATCGGCCGCATGATCGGCGTGCCCGCGGCGTGCGCCTCCTCCCCCGCCTGCGCGAGGTAGGGCATGAGCGACATCTTCAGGTGCGTGAACCGGCGCGCGACGTCGACCGCCTCCTCGTCGAAGGCCCACGGCACGCGGTACGACGACGAGCCGTGGAGGCGCGAGTGGCTCGACAGCAGCCCGAACGCGAGCCAGCGCTTGAACACCCCGGCGTCGGGCGTGCCCTCGAAGCCGCCGATGTCGTGGCTCCAGTAGCCGAAGCCCGACAGCGCGAGCGACAGCCCGCCCCGCAGGGACTCCCCCATCGACGCGTAGGTCGAGTCGCAGTCGCCGCCCCAGTGCACCGGGAACTGCTGTCCGCCGGCCGTGGCCGACCGCGCGAAGACGACGGCGTCGCCGCGACCCCGGCGTCGCTCGAGCATCCGGAAGACCAGCTCGTTGTACAGCTCGGCGTAGTAGTTGTGCATCTTGCGGGGGTCCGAGCCGTCGTGCCACACCACGTCCTCGGTGGGCACCCGCTCCCCGAAGTCGGTCTTGAACGCGTCCACGCCCTGGTCGAGCAGGCGCTCCAGGTGGCCGAGGTACCAGTCCGCGGCCTCGGGGTTGGTGAAGTCGACCAGCGCCATGCCCGCCTGCCACAGGTCCCACTGCCACACCCCGCCGTCGGTGGTGCGCAGGAGGTAGCCCTGGGCGCGGCCCTCCTCGAACAGGGGCGAGCGCTGCCCGATGTACGGGTTGATCCAGAGGCTGACCTTCAGCCCCCGGTCGTGCAGGCGGGCGAGCATGCCCTCCGGGTCGGGGAAGACGCGCGGGTCCCACTCGAAGTCGCACCACTGGTACTCGCGCATCCAGAAGCAGTCGAAGTGGAAGACGCTCAGCGGCAGCCCGCGCTCGGCCATGCCGTCCACGAAGCTCGTCACCGTGGCCTCGTCGTAGTCCGTCGTGAACGACGTCGACAACCAGGTCCCGTACGACCAGGCGGGCACGCGCGCCGGGCGCCCCGTGAGCGCGGTGTAGCGGCGCAGCACGTCCTTCGGTGCGGGGCCGGCGATGACGTAGTACTCGAGCGACTGGCCCTCGACCGAGAACTGGACGCGGGTGTTCACCTCGGAGGCGACCTCGAGCGACACCCGCTCGGGGTGCGCGACGAAGACCCCGTACCCCTTGCTGGTCAGGTAGAGCGGCACGTTCTTGTACGCCTGCTCGCTGGACGTGCCGCCGTCCTCGTTCCAGACGTCGACGGACTGCCCGTTCTTGACGAACGGCCCGAACCGCTCGCCGAGGCCGTACACGTGCTCGCCGGGCTCGAGCGTCAGCTGCTCGTGCACCCAGGCGCCGCCCTCGAGCGGGCCCGACGTCGCGCTCATCGCTCCCACGGACTTCGGCAGGCTGGAGGTGAGCACCTTGCCGTCGTGCTCGACGTCCACGTGCCAGCCGCCGCCCCGGTGCACCCGGACCGAGAGCCCGCCGGTCTCCAGCACGCCCTCCGTCTCGTCGACCTTCACGACCGGGAGGAAGCCCGGCTCGCCGTGGACGGCGAACTCCGGCCCGCGGCGCGCGGCCCCCGCGAAGTGCTCCACGCGCACCCGCACGACGCCCGGCGCGGGCGAGGAGTACGTGACCGTGAGCATCGGCCGGTTGAGGGTGTCGCCGCGTCGCCGGACCGGCGCCGTCGGGGCGTAGACGGTCATCGTGCCCGCGGCCTCGTCGACGCGGACGTCGTCGACCTCCACCGCGTACAACGGTGCGATGCCGCGGCGGGTCTGCCAGTAGCCGTCGGTGAACTTCATCAGGTGCACCTACTCCGAGCTGTCGTGTCGATGATGGCGGAGCGCCCGGGAGCACGCCGCACGAGGGTGGGGTGGTGCGCTACTTCACCGCGCCGGCGGTGACGCCTCGGGTGAGGGTGCGCTGGAAGATCAGGAAGAAGACCAGGGCCGGGACGAGGGAGACGAGCGCCCCGGCGTTGGTCGTGGGGGCGTCCATCATCCGGTCGCCCTGGAGCGACGCGAGCGCGATCGGGATCGTCTGCGTGTCGTTGGTCGTGAGCATGACCAGCGGGATGAAGAACTCGTTCCACGTCCAGATGAAGAAGAAGATCATCAGGACCATGAGCGTGGGCCGCACGATGGGGAACACGACCCGCCACAGGATCCGCCAGCGGCCCGCGCCGTCGAGCGCCGCCGCCTCGAGCAGCGCCGGCGGGAACGTCCCGAGCACGGACGCCAGCAGGTAGGTGCCGAAGGCGGACTGGATGACCGTGAAGATGATGATCACGGACCACGGCGAGTTCGACAGCCCCACCTGCCGGGCCATGTCGAACAGCGGGTAGATCAGCGCCTCCTGCGGCAGCATGTTCGCGAGCAGGAACAGCAGCACCACCCACATCCGGCCCTTGATCCGGCCGATCCCGATCGCGTAGGCGTTGAGGAGCGAGAGCGCGCACGCCGCCACCGCCACGACGGCGGAGATGAAGAACGAGTTCCACAGCTTCACCGGGAACTCCGTGCGCTGCCAGAAGTTCACGAGCCCGTCGAGGTAGAGGCTCGTCGGCAGGCTGAGCGGCCCGTGCTGCGTGTAGTCGTCGGGCGACTTGAACGCGTTGAGCAGCATCACCAGCAGGGGCGCGACGACGAGCAGCGCGACGACGACGGCGCCCGCGAGCACGAACCAGCGCCCGGCGCCCCGGTGGTGGCGGTTCCCGCTGCGCGCCCGGACCGTCGCCAGGGTCGCGGCCATCAGCGCCCCACCTCCTCGGCCCGCTCGGCGCGCGTCTGCAGCGCGAGGATGACCACGGCCACCACGAGGATCACCACCGTGAGCACGGTCGCGACGGCGGCGCCGTAGCCCACCCGCGACTTGTCGAAGAAGTTCAGGTACGAGTAGTAGCTCGGCACGAGCGTGGAGCTCTCGGGGCCGCCGCGGGTCAGCACGTAGATCGGGCCGAAGACCTTGAGCGCCGCGACCGTGCAGGTCAGCGTCACGACGAACGTCTCCGGGCGGATCTGCGGGATCGTGATGGCCTGGAACCGCCGCCACCAGCCGGCGCCGTCCAGCTCCGCGGCCTCGTACAGCTCGGGGTCGACCCGCTGCAGCGCCGCCATGAAGATCACCACGGGATACCCGATCTGCACCCAGATGAGCACGAGCATGACGCTCGGCAGCGCCGTGCTCGGGTCGCCCAGCCAGTTGGGCGGGTCCGCGACGCCGAGCGCACGCAGGATCTCGTTGAGCGCGCCGGTCTGGGCGTTGAGGATCCAGTTCCACAGCACGCCCGCGACCGCGACGGGCAGGATCTGCGGCAGGTAGTACGTGGCCCGCAGGACCGACGCGACCCGGCCGCCGAACCGCCGGCCCAGGTAGTCGAACAGCACCGCCGCGAGCAGCAGGCCGATCACGGTGGGCACCAGCACCATCGCGACGATCATCGCGACCGAGTTCTGGAACGACGTCCAGAACGCGGCGTCGTGCCAGAGCTCCGTGTAGTTGTCGAGGCCCACCCAGGTGAGCGGCGCCAGGCCGCCGCGCCAGGAGAACAGGCTGATGTAGACGTTGGTCACCAGCGGGTACCCGATGACCAGCACGAAGAGCACCGCGCCGGGGAGCAGGTACGCCAGGTAGGGCAGGGTCGCGCCCCGCCGGCGGCGGCGCGTCCGGGCGTCGGCCCGGGACGCCGCCGCGGGCGGGCTGAGGGTGGCGGTCACGTCGTCACTCGCCGAGCAGGTCGGCCTTGCCGTCCGTGTAGGCCGACTCCAGACCGTCGAGCACCTGCTCCGGCGTCTTCGACCGGTTGATCAGGGACTGCAGCTGGCTGACGATCGTGTCGTAGTAGCCGGGCACGGGCCAGTCCGGGTAGAACGCCAGGCCGTCGTCGTCGAGGATCGCCTGGAAGTTCTCGGTGAGCTCGCGCGTCTTGTCGTCGGTGATGGTGGAGGCGTCGCCCGCGACCGGCAGGCCGCCGGTCTGCGCCAGCACGTCCTGCACCTCGGGGCGCAGGGTGGTGTCGATGAACTCCGTGGCCAGCGACGGCGAGTCCGCGTTGGTCGGGACGACCCACAGGTTGCCCGACGAGCCGGTGTGCAGCGCGTTCCCCGGGAAGTTGAACTGACCCCAGTCGTCCTTCATCTCGGCCGTCACGCGGCCGAACCACCAGGAGCCCGAGACCATCATCGGGTAGTCGCCCTTCATGAAGGCGACCCCCATGTCCTCGGCCGTGAGGCCGGCGGAGTCACCGGCGACGTACCCCTTGTCGATCCAGTCGTCGAGCTGCTCGGTGGCCGCCGTCATCTCGGGTCCGTGGAAGTCCACGTCCCCGTCGAAGAGCTGGTACCGGTCGACGAGCTCCCGGTCGGCGTTCGCCAGCACGAGCTCGTACCAGAGCTGGCCCATGGGGTACTCGGCCCCGGCCTCGGCCAGCGGGGTGACGCCGTCGTCCTTGAACGCCTTCATCACCTGCTCGAGCTCGTCGAGCGTGGTGGGCACCTCGAGGCCCGCGTCCTCGAACATCTGCTTGTTGTAGTAGACGCCCACGAACTCGCCGTAGTTGGGCACGCCGTACCAGTCGCCGGAGCCCATGAGGCCGTTCTCGTCGTAGCGCGCGGTGGTCTGCAGCGAGCCGGACAGCTTGTCGGCCCAGCCGTTCTCCTCCGCGGCGTCGGTCAGCGGGGCGAGCAGGCCCTGCGCGGCGAGCTGCCCGGCGGTCGCGTTGCCCTTGTTGTACTCCATGACGTCGGGCACGTCGTCGCCGGTCAGCACGATCTTCGCGTTCTTCTGGATCTGCTCGAACGTCTGCTTCTCGACGTCGACCGTGACGTCCGGGTGCTCCGCCTCGAAGATCTCGATCGCCTTGGCCCAGGCCTGGCCCATCGCCGAGTCGTCGTTCTCGTAGTGCCAGATCGTCAGGGTCTTGTCGTCGGTGTCGCCGCCCCCGGCGGTCGTGCCGCCGCCTCCCCCGCCGCCCACGCAGGCGGTCAGCGTCAGGGCCGACGCGGCGATCAGGGCGGCCGCGGACAGGGTGCGTGCGCGGTGGAGCATGGGGTCCTCCTCGTCGAGTCCAGCGCCGCGGCGGCACCGCTCGGGGCCGCGGCGAGGCGCTCCGACCTGCAAGTCGAAGCGCTTCGACGGCGAGTATTGACCTCGAACGAACGGTCGTCAAGCAGGGACGCTCCGACCGGTGGTCACGCGACGACCGACGACCGTCGTGGCGGTCGAAGCGATTCGGCCACGCCCACTACGCTCTCCGACCATGGGCGAACTCCCCGCGACGACGCACGTCCTGCACGCCGACCGCAGTGCCACCCGGTGGGTCGAGGCCTACCCCGTGGGCAACGGCCACCGGGGGGTGATGTGCGCCGGCCGGGCCGGGGTCGAGCACCTCTGGCTCAACGACGGCACCGCCTGGTCGGGCCCTCCGCCCGCCGACCCGCTGGCCGGGGCCCGCGCCCGCGGCCCCGAGCACCTCTCCCGGGTGCGCGCCGCCGTCGAGGCCGGTGACGTGCGCGGCGCCGAGGCGCTGCTCGCCGAGACGCAGACACCCTGGGCGCAGGCCTACCTCCCGCTGGCCGAGCTCGACGTCGCCGTCGAGCCCGCCCCCGAGCCTGCCTCCGAGTCCGCCTCCACAGCCGGGGACGCGCCGGCGGGGCACCCCCGCGGCATCGAGCGGCGCGATCTGGACCTGCGCACCGGTGTCGCCACCCACGCGTGGGAGCACCCCGTGGCGGGCCGCGTCGTGCAGGAGACCTGGGCCGACTCCCGGGGCGGCGCGGTGGTGCACTCCGTGCGGGCCGCGCGACCGGTCCGCCTGGTCGTGCGCGTCGAGAGCCTGCTGCGCGCCTCGGCCCGCCCGGCCGTCGACCCGGTCCGCACCGACGGCCCTGCCGGCCCCGCCTTGCTGGTGCGGACCTTCGACCTGCCCGTGGACGTCCCGCCGTCGCACCACCCCGAGGGCGAGCTGCGGTACGACACCGCGCTCGGCCGCGCCGGCGTCGTCGCCGTGACCGCGCCCGCCGACCACGACGCCGTCGTCGTCGACGACGGCACGCTGCGCACCGGCGTCGCGCGCACGCACGTGCTGCTGGTCGCGACCGCCACGACCGACCCGCCCGGCGAGCCGGACGCCGCGCCGCCGGCCGACCGGCTCGCGGCGCAGCTGGCGACGCACGCGGCGCCCGCGCACCGGGACGGCGGCGAACGGATCTCGGCCGACGACGCCGCCGGGCTCCGCGAGCGCCTGCGCGCGGCGCACGTCGCGGAGCACGCCCGGCAGTACGGACGGGTGGACCTGGCGCTGCCGTCGCCGGCGGACGCCGTCGACCTGCCGACCGACCGCCGTGTGCTGGCCGCCGCCGAGCGCCCCGACCCCGGTCTGGCGGCGCTCACGTTCCACCTCGGCCGCTACCTGCTGCTGTCGTCCTCCCGGCCCGGCGGCCTGCCCGCCACCCTGCAGGGCCTGTGGAACCCGTGGCTGCCGGGCCCCTGGAGCAGCGGCTACACGCTGAACATCAACCTGCAGATGGCGTACTGGGCGGCCGGCACGACCGGGCTCGCCGCGAGCCAGGAACCGCTCCTGCGCTACGTCCGCCGCCTCGCCGCCGGGCCGGGCGCCGCCGTCGCGCACGACCTGTACGGCGCCGCCGGCTGGGCGGCGCACCACAACTCGGACGCGTGGGGCCACGCCGCGCCCGTCGGCAACGGCCGCGGCGAGGCCAAGTGGTCCGCGTGGGCGCACGGCGGCACCTGGTTGGCCCAGCACCTCCTGGAGCACCACCGGTTCACGGGCGACGACGCCGGGCTGCGGGCCGCGTGGCCCGCGCTCCGCGGGGCGGGCGAGTTCGCGCTCTCCTGGGTGCAGACGGCCGGTGGCGCCGACGGCGCGCCGGAGCGCGCCTGGACCAGCCCGTCGACGTCGCCGGAGAACCAGTTCGTGGCACCCGACGGCGCGCCCGCCGCGGTCACGACCAGCGCCGCGATGGACGTGGCGCTGCTGCGCGCCCTGGCGGCGGGCTGCCGCGAGGCCGCCGGCACGCTCGGGCTCGACGACGCCGACGAGCCGTGGCTCCCCCGCCTCGAGGCCGTCGTCGCCGCGCTGCCCGACCCGGCGATCGGGGCGCGCGGGGAGCTGCTCGAGTGGGGCGAGGAGGTCCCCGAGGCAGAGCCGGAGCACCGGCACCTGTCCCACCTCGTGGGGCTCTACCCCCTCGGCGACCTGGACCCGACGACGACCCCCGCCCTGGCGCGGGCCGCCGCACGCAGCCTCGAGCTGCGCGGCCGCGAGTCCACGGGCTGGTCGCTCGCCTGGCGGATCTCGCTGTGGGCGCGGCTCGGCGAGGGCGGGCGGGCCCACGACCAGGTGCTGCTGTCGCTGCGCCCCGCCGACGGGCCCGACGGGCGGCACCCGGGCGGGCACCGGGGCGGGCTGTACCCGAACCTGTTCAGCGCGCACCCGCCGTTCCAGATCGACGGCAACCTCGGCCTCACCGCGGGCGTCGCGGAGATGCTGTTGCAGTCGCACCGGCGGGACGACGGCGCGGTCCGCCTCGACCTGCTGCCCGCGCTGCCCCCGGCCTGGCCGGACGGCGAGATCACCGGCCTGCGGGCCCGCGGCGGCGCCGAGGTCGACCTCGCCTGGCGCGACGGCGCGCTCACCCGCGCACGGCTGCGGGCGCCGGGCGACCGGGCGCTGGACGTCGTGGTGCGCCACGGCGGCGTGGCCACCGAGGGAACCCCGGTCTCGGTCGCCGCGGGCGCTACCGTGATCCTCGACGTGCCCGGCGACCTCCCGGTCGTGGGCGCCGCCGTCCCTCACGCACCCAGGAGATAGCCGTGGCCACCATCGAGGACGTCGCGAAGGCGGCGGGAGTCTCGGCGTCGACCGTCTCCTACGTGCTCTCGGGCAAGCGGTCCATCTCCGCGCCCACGCGTCGGCGCGTCGAGCAGGCGATCGCGACGCTGGGCTACCGCCCGCACGCCGGCGCGCGCGCCCTCGCGTCGGCGCGCACCGAGGTCATCGGGCTCATGATCCCGCTGCGCTCGGGCATCGACGTGCCCGTGATCATGCAGTTCGCGGGCGGCGTCGTCACGCGGGCGCGGGAGCACGCGCACGATGTGCTGCTGCTCACCCAGGACGACCTCGAGGGCCTGGAGCGTGCGACGAACGGCTCGATGGTGGACGCGCTCGTCGTCATGGACGTCGAGGCGGACGACCCCCGTATCCCGATCCTCACCCGGTCCCGGCAGCCGTCCGTGCTGGTGGGCCTGCCGCGGGACGCCTCCGGGCTGTCGTGCGTCGACCTGGACTTCGAGGCCGCCGGCCGGCTCGCCGCGCAGCACCTGTCCGAGCTGGGGCACCGGCAGGTGGCCATGCTCGGCGCGCCTCCGGAGGTCGTGGACCGGCACACGTCGTACGTGGACCGGGTGATGCGCGGGTTCGCGCAGGCGGCACCGGAGCACGGCCTCGACGCGAAGGTCGTCGCCTGCCCGGGGGCGCCCGCCGAGGTGGCCCGCGTCGTCGACGAGCTCCTCGCCGAGACCCCCGGCACCAGCGGGCTCTTCGTGCACAACGAGCGTGCGCTGCCGCACGTGCTGTCCCGGCTGCGCGACTCCGGCCGGTCCGTGCCCGAGGACGTGTCCGTCGTCGCCCTGTGCCCCGAGGACGTCGCGCTCGCCCAGCAGGTCCCGATGACCGCGATCGACCTGCCGGCGTCGACGATCGGCGGCCTCGCCGTGGACATCGTCATGGCGCGCCTCGACGGCGGCCAGCACGCCGAGACCCGGCTGCTGACGCCCGTGCTGACCACACGCGGGAGCACCGCCCGCCGCTGACCGACCGGCCCGCGACGTCGCGGGACCGCACCCGTCCGGATCGCCGCACACCATTGCGCAACCTGTCACGGGGGTGATATCAATTCGAAGCGCTTCGACACGGTGGCCACCGGCGGCCACCGAGCGCGCGAGACCCATCACGAGGGAGTGACAGGTGAGCCTCACCCAGGGAGCGCCGCTGCTCGACCGCGGACCCGCCGACGTGCCGGACCGAGAACGCGACCGCCGGAGCGAGGACGACCCCCGGGTTCGGCGCCGGGGACGCGACCGGAGACACCGGCGACACCGCGGCAAGAAGCCGTCGCCCGCGATGTTCCTCGTCGTGCTCCCGTTCCTCGTCCTCGTGGTGGTGTTCTCCTACCTGCCGCTCGCCGGCTGGGCGACGGCGTTCTACGACTACAAGCCCGCCCTCGGGCTGTCCGGCAGCGAGTTCGTCGGGTTCCAGTGGTTCCGGATGCTCGTGTCCTCCCCGACCCAGCTCCAGCAGATCGGGCAGGTCATGGCGAACACCCTCGCCATGAGCTTCCTCGGGATCGCGACCTCGCTGCTGCCCGTCTTCTTCGCGATGCTCCTCAACGAGATCCGGGCGCCGTGGTTCAAGAACGCGGTGCAGACCCTCACGACGCTCCCGAACTTCATCTCGTGGGTGCTCGTCTACATGATCGCCTTCTCGCTCTTCTCCACCTCGGGTCTCGTGAACTCGGTGCTGAACGACTGGGGCATCATCACCACACCGATCAAGTTCCTCGACACCGGTGAGCACGTGTGGCTCACGATGCTGCTCTGGAGCCTGTGGAAGGGCCTCGGGTGGGGCGCGATCATGTACCTCGCCGCCATCACGTCGATCGACCCGGCGCTCTACGAGTCCGCGCGCATCGACGGCGCCGGACGATTCCAGCTCATGCGGTACATCACCTTCCCGCAGCTGATGCCCACCTACGTGGTCCTGCTCGTGCTCTCGATCGCGAACATGCTCAACAACGGCATGGAGCAGTACTACGTGTTCCAGAACGCCTTCAACAAGGAGCACATCCAGGTGCTGGACCTGTACGTCTACAACATCGGCATCACCGGGAACAGCCTGTCGATGGCGACGGCGCTGGGCATGCTGAAGAGCGTCATCTCCGTCGTCCTCCTCGTCACGGCCAACGCGATCGCCAAGCGCGCCCGCGGCACGTCGATCATCTGAACGGGGAGAGAGACCGTGTCGATCACCAGCCCTGCCCTCAAGCGCACCCGCGGGGACGCCCCCTTCGCGCTCGTCAACTACGCCGGCTTCCTGCTCTTCGCGCTCCTGTGCGCCTACCCGTTCTACTTCCTGATCATCAACTCGGTCAGCGCCAACGACATGAGCGCGCTGGGTCAGGTCCGCCTGTGGCCCGAGGGTCTCCACCTGTCGAACTATTCGCAGATCCTGCAGCTCGACGGTCTGTCCGCCGCCGCGATCGTGTCCGTGGCCCGCACCGTGATCGGCACGGCGTGCACGGTGCTGGCGTCGGCGTTCCTCGGCTTCATGTTCACTCAAGAACGGATGTGGAAGCGCTCCCTCTGGTACCGCCTCGTCATCTTCACGATGTACTTCAGCGCGGGGCTCATCCCCATGTACGTCACGATGAAGACGCTGGGGCTCACGAACTCGTTCTGGGTCTACATCCTCCCGGCCATCGTGCAGCCCTTCAACATCATCCTCGTCAAGACGTACGTGGAGTCGATGCCCGCCTCGCTGCAGGAGGCGGCCGAGATCGACGGGGCGGGCACCCTCCGGGTCTTCTTCCGGATCATCCTGCCGAACATGACGCCGATCCTGGCCACGGTGGCGATCTTCACGGCGGTGGCCCAGTGGAACTCGTTCCAGGACACGCTGCTGTACATCACCGACCAGAAGCTCTACTCCCTGCAGTACCTGCTCTACACGTACACCAACCAGGCGAGCAGCCTGGCGCAGGCGGCGCAGAACGCTCAGGGGAACCTGGGGGCCCTGGCCACGGCGGCCACCACGCAGACGCCGACGTCGATCCGCATGACGGTGGCGGTGCTCGTGGTGCTCCCGATCCTCTTCATCTACCCGCTCTTCCAACGCTATTTCGTCAAGGGAATCATGCTCGGCGCGGTCAAGGGCTGACCGCGTCTCGTCGCACGCACGAAGGGGTGTCATGAAACTCAGGAAATCGGTCGCCATGGTGGTGGCCCCGCTGGTCGGGGTGCTGTCGCTCGCGGCCTGCTCGCCCGGCGGGTCGGACGACGACTCGACCACCACCGCGAGCCTCGACCAGGACTGGTCCAAGGCGGACCCGATCACCGTCGACGTCTACGACGGCCTCGCCAACTACATGGGGACCCAGGGCGGCTGGTTCGGGAAGATCGTCAAGGACAAGTTCAACATGGAGCTCAACATCATCGCTCCCAACGTCGCGGGCGGCGGTGACACCCTCTACAACACCCGCGTCTCGGGCGGCGAGCTGGGTGATCTCGTCGTGGTCGACAAGGGTCAGCAGATGGACGAGCTCGTGGAGGGCGGCCTCCTCCTGGACGCCGCCGACTACTACGGGTCGATGAAGAACGTCGCGCAGTTCGACCCGGCGGTCCAGCACCTCAACGAGGGCAAGGAGGGCGTCTACGGCTTCCCGACCTCCGTGTCGAGCCTCAAGCCGACCGAGCCGTCCGAGGGCCTCGAGCCCACGTTCGGCCCCTACCTGCGGTGGGACCTGTACGGCGAGGCCGGCTACCCGGAGATCGGGACGCTCGAGGACCTCCTGCCCGTCCTGAAGGACATGCAGGACGCGCAGCCCAAGGCCGACAACGGGCAGAAGGCCTACGCCATCTCCCTGTTCAAGGACTGGGACGGGAACATGATGGTCACGGCCAAGCAGCCCGCCACCCTCTACGGGTACGACGAGATGGGCTTCGTCCTGGCGAAGGCGGACGGCTCCGACTACCAGAGCATCGTCGACCCCGACTCCGAGTACGTCCGGGCCCTGAAGTTCTACTTCGACGCCAACCAGCTGGGGCTCGTCGACCCGGAGTCCACCACCCAGAACTACGACACCATGTTCACCAAGTACCAGAACGGGCAGGTGCTGCTCTCCTGGTGGCCGTGGCTCGGGCAGTCGGCCTACAACACCGACGAGAACATGGGCGCCGGCAAGGGCTTCGAGCTCGCGCCGCTGCAGGACCAGCAGATCTTCTCCTACGGGGCCGAGGTGTACGGCGGCAAGCAGATCCTCGGGATCGGCTCGGGCGCCGAGGACCCGGCCCGCCTGGCGGCGTTCATCGACTGGCTGTACTCGCCCGAGGGCGTCAACATGAACGCGTCGCAGACCGGCGCGGCCGCGGGGCCGGAGGGCCTCACGTGGGAGCTGGGCGAGGACGGCGAGCCGGCGCTCACCGACTTCGGCACGAAGGTCTTCCGCGAGGGCGGCGCCGACGTGCCGGCCGAGTGGGGCGGCGGCGCGTACACGGACGGCGTCTCGACGCTCAACGTGTCGACCGTCCTGCCCAAGGACGTGAACCCGGAGACCGAGGCCCCGTACAACTACACGTTCTGGCCCAGCTACCAGGAGCAGGTCGCGAACCCGCTGACCGAGGACTGGAGCGCCCGGATGGGTGACGCCACCTCGACGATGGAGTACCTGCAGGCCAACGACCAGCTCGTCGTCGCGCCAGGCTCGAGCTTCACCGCCCCGACGGACGACTCCGAGGTGGAGGCGATCCGCAGCCAGGTCAAGGCCGCCATCATCGAGCACTCCTGGAAGATGGTCTTCGCCAAGAGCGACGCCGAGTTCGACTCGCTCCTGGCAGACATGCAGAAGACCGTCGAGGGCCTCGGCTACGCCAAGGTGCTCGAGTTCGACATGGCGAACGCCAAGGCGCAGAACGACGCCCGCGTGGCGGTCGCCAAGGAGTTCGGGTGACGGCCCCGCGGCGGTGACCGGTCACCGGTAGCCGCACCGCGAAGGGCTCGGGCGTGGCGCCCGAGCCCTTCGTCGTCCCCGGCGGGGTGCCGGGATCACTGCCCGGAGTGCGGGCTCACCGGTTCGAGCTCCGACGGGTCCGCCTGGCGGCGACGGAAGACGCCGTGCAGCACGAAGGCGCAGACGTACGCACCGAACGAGAACCCGATCGTCGCTCCCAGGAAGAGCGTCTGCGGTGCCACCAGCGCCAGGCAGGCCGGACCCACCGGGACCAGCACCAGCAGCAGGGTGCGCGCCGGCTCGACGAGCGGCAGCAGCAGCGCGTTGCGCAGCGTCCGCCGCAGCGGCGCGTCGAACCAGGCGACCAGCGCGAGCGCGTACAGCAGCGCCGCCAGCAGGTAGCAGGCGCCGAGCAGCGCGAGCGCCCCGGCGACGGCGCTGAGCACGCTCGGCAGCGAGAGCCAGAAGACCCCGCTGTACACGAGCATCGCCGCCGGCAGCCCGAGCGCCACCAGCGCCGCCGTGCCCCGCCAGGCGTTGCGCACGAGGGCGACGCCGAAACCGCGCACCAGGTGCCCACGCTCGTCGTCGGCGTACCGCAGCGTCACCTCGAGGAGCGCGCTGGTGGCGGCGCCGATCGTCACGAGCGGCAGGCAGGCCAGGAGGTACAGGACGTTGAGGACCACGAACAGGACGAACGTGGTGATGCCCTGAGCCGTGCGGCCCTCCGGGTCGATCCTCACCGTGCCCGTCCCCCGACCGACCCGTCGTCCGCCGTCGGGGCCTGCACCGTCAGGCGCCGCCGCGCGGGGAGGTCGACGCTCGACGGCCCGGCCGCCAGGACGTACTCCCCCGGCTGGACGCGGAGCGCGCCGTCGAGCGGCCCGCCCCCCGGGCGCGCCTCCCAGACGGCGAGGCGGGCGACGTCGACCGGGACGTCCACGACGGCCTCCTGGCCGGGCGCGAGGCGCACCCGCCGGTACCCCAGCAGCAGGCGGACCGGGGTGGCGGTCCCCACCGCCTCGGCGCCCAGCGAGTAGACCTGCACCAGCTCCTCGGCGGGCCGGTCGCCGGCGTTGCGCACCGTCACGCGCGCGACGAGGGCACCGGGGGCGGACGGGTCCGCGGGGTGCAGCGGCGGGTGGTCGCGGGTCGGCGCGGGCGCCACCACGGCGTCCGCCGACAGGTCGAGGCCGTCGTACGCGACGTCGCCGTACGTCAGCCCGTGGCCGAACGCGAACGCCGGCACCCCGAGGTCGCCGGCGGGCAGGTGCCGGTAGGTGACCTGCTGGCGGCGGGTGTCGTAGTCGAAGAGGTCCCCCGCCTGCTCCGGCCGCGCCGGCCAGGTCTGGGCGAGGCGGCCGGTGGGCTCCACCGCACCGGTCAGCACGTCGGCGAGCCCGTGCCCGAGCTCCTGCCCGCCGTGGCTGCTCCATACCACCGTCGCCGCGTCGTCGGACCCGGGCCCGAGCACGTAGGGGTAGCTCGAGACGATCGCGAGGACGGCGCGGGGGTTCGCGTCGGCGGCCGCGCGCCAGACCTCCACGGCGGCGTCGGGCAGCCTCAGGTGGGGACGGTCCTGCGTCTCCCGGCCGTTCAGGTGCGGGTCGTTGCCGACCACCACGACGACGGCGTCGCAGCGCGCGGCGACCTCGGCCACGCGGGCGGCCCCGGACTCCAGCACCCGGGGCACGAAGCGCGCGGCGTCGTCGAGCGTCCGGCCCTCGGCGCACAGCACCCCGGTGTCCCGCTGGACCCGCACCCAGCGGCCCGAGCCGAGGTGCAGCAGCGACCACGAGCCGTCGGGGTGGACGTGGCGGCGGAAGCTCTCCTGCACCTCCCAGCCGCCCACCCGGTCCGCGTCGGCCCGCAACGGCCAGGCGGCGCCGGTCAGCAGCCGGCCGGACGCACCGGAGCGCAACGTCAGCACGCCGTCGCCCCAGTCGGTCACCGCGAGGTGCGTCGTCTTGTCGGCGGCCACCGCGTCGGCCACCACGCGGCCGCCGTCCTCGGACACCGCGACATAGCGGCCGGTCGCCGCCACGCGCAGCGCGACGAGGTCGGCCCCGGTCGCGACCTCGACCCGGTCGACGCCGCCGGCGTCGCGCAGCCCGTCGGCGGGCGTGACCGCGTACGGGGGCGTCCCCGAGTACCAGTCGGTGAGCACGTCGTCGGCGAGCGGGCCGACGACGGCCACCGACCCGGCGGCGAGCGGCAGCGTCCCGGCGTCGTTGCGCAGCACGACGACGGACCGGGCCGCGGCCTCCCGGGCCAGCCGTCGGTGCTCGGGCGGGTCGATCGTGCCGTGGGCGGCGTACGGGTCCTGGTCGCCGTCCAGCTCGCCGGTCCGGATCCGCAGCTCGAGGAGCCGCAGGACGGCCCGGTCGACCTCGTCCGTGGTGAGCAGGCCGCGCTCGAGGGCCTCCTCGATCCGCCGCACCGTCGGTGCGCGATCGGCGTCGTCGTCCGTGAACGAGTCGACCCCCGCCCGCACCATCGCGGCGTTCCCCGCGGCCCGGTCGGGCGCCGCGTCCTGGAGCGTCACGAGGAAGGCGGGAGCCGCGGCGTCCGAGACGAGCGCGACGGAACCCGGCGCCCACGACCGCAGCTCGTCGAACAGCTCGCCCTGGAGGTGCGCCGGCACACCGTTCACCTGGTTGTACGACGGCATCACCGCGCCGGCGGCCCCCGTCTCGATCGGCTCCCGGAAGGCGGGCAGCTCCTCCTCGTGCAGGGTGCGCGGGTCGAGGTTCGAGCTCGTCGACGACCGGTCGGTCTCGTTGTTGTACGCGAGGAAGTGCTTGAGGGTCGGGACCGTCTTCCACACCCGCTCGTGCTCGCCCCGCAGGCCACGGCCGTACGCCGTCGCGAGGTGCGCGGTGAGGTGCGGGTCCTCCGAGTAGCCCTCCTCGTTGCGCCCCCACCCCGGGTGCCGCAGCGTGTTGACCACGGGGGCCCAGACGTTGAGACTCACCGACGGGTCCGCGCGGTGCTTGGCCCGCACCTCGGACGCGGTCGCGTCCCCCACCCGGCGCAGCAGGTCGACGTCCCACGTCGCCGCGAGCCCCACCGGCTGCGGGAACACGGTCGCCTCCCCCAGCCAGGCGACGCCGTGCAGCGCCTCGCAGCCGGTGTGGAACGGCGCGAGCCCGAGGCGCTCGACGGCGGGCGCGTGCTGGTGGAGCATCGCGACGCGCTCGTCGTGCGACAGCCGGGAGAGCAGGTCGCGGGCGCGCTCGGGCGCCGGCAGGCGGGGGTCACGGAAGGCAGGCACGTCCACGGGTCCTCCTCGGGGCGCCGCGGCGGTGCGGCTCGGGTCGCGCCTCTCTGTCGAAGCGCTTCAACAACGCTACCGACTCACCTCCCCCGAGAGCAAAGCCCTCTCGGCACGCGGGCCGACGCGCCATCGGTCGGGACGGCGCGCCGGACCGCGTGCTGGGGGCCGGCTCTGCGGGACCGGAGCTCAGCTGACCTCGACGCCCGAGCGCAGCACGCGGCGCACCCGCAGGTCGCCGTCGGCGACGACGACGTCGGCCCGCCGCCCCACGACGAGCCCGCCGACGTCGGTGAGACCCAGCACGCGCGCCGGCACCCAGGACGCGGAGCGCACCGCGTCGACGAGCGGGACGCCCGCCCCGACGGCGTCGCGCACGACGTCGACGAGGTGCGCCGTGCCGCCCGCGATCGCGCCGCCGTCCGGGTCGTCCGGGTCGGCGAGGCGGGCGACGCCGTCGCGCACGGTCACCGCCATCGGCCCCAGCTCGTAGGAGCCGTCCGCCATGCCTGCGGCCGCCATCGCGTCCGTCACGAGCACGACCTGGTCGGCCCCGACCGTCTCCACGACCGTGCGCACGGTCGCGGGTGCCAGGTGGACGCCGTCGGCGATCAGCTCCACGACGAGCTCGCCGCGGGCGGCGGCCGCGAGGCACGCGGCGATCGGCCCCGGCGCCCGGTGGTGCAGGGGGCGCATGCCGTTGAACAGGTGCGTGGCGGTCATCTCGCGCGCCGGGGCCTCGCCCGCCTCGGCGGCGGCGGCGAGGGCCGCGGCCACCTCCGCGACGAGCTCCTCCGCCTGCTCCGTGGTGGCGTCGGTGTGCCCCAGCGACGGCACGACCCCCGCGGCGACCAGTGCCGCGGCCGCGCCGTCGGGCCCGACCACGCCGTCGACCTCGGGAGCCACGGTCATGGTGCGCAGATGCCCCCGCGACGCCTCGACCAGGTCGCGCACGAGGCCGGTGTCACCCGGCAGGAGGTCGTCCGGGCTCTGCGCGCCGCGCCGCTCGTGCGAGAGGAACGGACCCTCCGCGTGGATCCCCGCGATCTCGCCCGCGTCGGCGAGGTCGGCCAGGAGAGCGGCCCGTGCCAGGAGGGTCTCGCGGTCGGCCGTGACGAGGGACGCGAGCATCGTCGTGGTGCCGTGCCGGCGGTGCTCCCGCACCGCGACCAGGGCCTCGTCGGCCGTCGTCGCGTCGGGGAAGCCCACTCCGCCCCCGCCGTGGTTGTGCAGGTCCACGAATCCGGGCAGCAGCACCGTGCCCGGCTCGGGGACGACCGCCGCGGCGACCGCGGCGGCGACCTCGGGGTCGGCGTGCTCAGCCGCCGCAGCGGGTCCCACCCAGCGCACGAGACCGTCCTCCAGGACGATCGCGCCGTCCTCGACGTCGTCCTGCGGGGTCACGACACGGCCGCGCAGCGCGACCGGCGCGCCGGGCTCGGAGACTGGGACCGTGGGAGTGGCAGCGCTCATGGGCCAATCCTGCCGCACGGCGAACGAATTGCGAAACCTTCCTGACAAACCCCCGGGGGGTTCAGAAGAGGCGCGAGTCCACGTCGTCGACGCCGCGCATCGCGTCGTAGTCGAGCACCAGGCACTCGATCCCCCGGTCCGTCGCAAGCACGCGCGCCTGCGGCTTGATCTCCTGGGCCGCGAACACCCCGCGCACGGGGGCGAGCAGCGGGTCGCGGTTGAGGAGCTCGAGGTAGCGCGTCAGCTGCTCGACGCCGTCGATGTCCCCGCGGCGCTTGAGCTCGACCGCCACGGTCGCGCCGGACGCGTCGCGGGCGAGGATGTCGACCGGCCCGATCGCCGTCATGTACTCGCGCCGCACCAGCGTGTGGCCCGCGCCGAGGTGGTGGATCTGGGCGGCCAGCAGCTCCTGCAGGTGCGCCTCGACCCCGTCCTTGACGAGGCCGGGATCGACGCCGAGGTCGTGGGCCGAGTCGTGCTCCACCTCGTGCAGCTCGATCTCAAGCCGGTCGTCGGACTTCTGGTGCTGCACCGTCCAGACCTGGGTGACGCCCCGCTCGCGCGCCTCGTCGTCGGGCTCTCCGACCGCCGTCGAGCAGGGCGGGCTCATCCAGTTGAGCGGCTTGTACGAGCCGCCGTCGGAGTGCAGCAGCACGCTGCCGTCGGCCTTGACGACGAGCAGCCGCGTGGCCAGCGGCAGGTGGGCGGTGAGCCGGCCCGTGTACCGGGCCGAGCAGCGGGCGACGACGAGACGCACGGTCCCCCTCTTCGTTCGTGGCGGGTGCTGCGGAGCGGGCGCCGCGGAGGGCGCCCCAGGACCCTACAGGACCAGGTCGCGGCGCCCCGGGGGCGCGGACTCGAGCCACGACGCCAGCCCGGCATAGGCACCAGAGGACATCAGCAGCTCGAAGTCGGTGCCGTCGTAGCGGCAGCGCACCAGCACCTGGTCGGGCTGGCCGGCCTGGTCGAGCGGGGCGCGGCCGGTGATCGAGAGCCCGTCGCGTCGCCAGACGCGCGCCGGGCGCGGGGCGAGCGACCACCCGCGCCACCAGTCGATACGGCCCACGGCGTAGTGGGCGATCCCCACCATCCACGCGGCCTGCGGGTCGTCCGCGGGCCGGGCGTGGCAGGGGAAGGAGCCGACCCTCCGGGAGAGGGTCCGCAGGCGGGAGGCGCCGGCGGCGAGCACCAGTCCGAGCGCGACGACGAGAGCCACCGCGGTCCAGACGACGTACGCCACCGGCACCTGCCTCAGCGCAGCGCCGGCTCGCGGCCGGACAGCTCCGAGACCTCGTCGACGACGATCGTCACGAGGTCGCCGTCGACGGAGACGAAGCCGCCGGTGACGTGCGCCTCGACCGCGGTCCCCTGGGCCGTCGACACCTTGACCGTGCCCGGGCGCAGCACCGCGAGGAGCGGGGCGTGGCCGGCGAGGATGCCGACCTGGCCCTCGACGGACGGGGCGCTGACCTCGCGCGCCGCGCCGGACCAGACCTTGCGGTCGGACGCGACGAGGTCCACGTTCAGCTCTGCCATCTCCATGTCCTCTTTCCGATCGTGCGGGGTTCGTCAGGCGGTCGCGGGGGGGCCCCCCCCGGGGGGGGGCCCCCCGCGGGGGGCGGGGCGGGGGGCGACCCAACGCGCCCCCCAAAAAGAAGGGTAGGG
>NZ_JBHTVC010000067.1:0-27561 GCF_042793275.1 Isoptericola sp. NPDC056578 | reverse complement strand
GTGCCGGGGCACGGTCGGCGGACCGGACTGCGGTGTCCGTCATCGTCCGGTCACTGGTCCGCTTCCGCGGCGGACTGCACCGCGTCGACCACGTCCTGCGGGGTCGCCTTGCCGGCGAACTGCAGGGCGATCGCGTCGTTCATCGCGCCACCGACCGACGCTCCGAGGAGCGTGTCGAGGTACAGCTGGATCTCCGGGGCGCCGTCACGCACCTCGAGCAGCTCGGCCAGCGCCGGGTCGGAGACCGACGAGGACGCGGCCGGGTTGGTCGGCAGGCCCATGTCGAGCTCGGCGAAGCCCGTCTGCACCTCGTCGCTCAGCAGGTACTCGGCGAACTCGACCGCCACGTCGGGCGCGTCCTTCGACACGGCCCACGCGTCGCCGCCGCCCATCTGCGCACCGTCGGTGCCCTGCTGACCGTCGATCGACGGGTAGGGGAACCAGCCGGTGTCGTCGCCCAGGCCGGAGCCGTCCTCCGTGAGCCCCTGCATGACGCCGGGCTCCCAGTGGCCGGCCAGCTCCATCGCGACCTTGCCCGAGGCGAGCAGGCCCGAGGCCGACGTGGGGCCGGTCTGCGCGGGCGTGGTGAGGAAGCCCTTGTTGAACGGCTCGGTGGCGAGCAGCTCGTCGAGCGAGTCGCCCGCCTTGACGAAGCACGGGTCGGAGTAGTCGACGTCGGCGATGGCAGCGTCGAGGGTGTCCTTGGCGCACTGCCGGATGACGTTGTAGTACCAGTAGTGCGCGGCGGGCCACTTGTCGCCCGCGCCCACCGAGGCGGGCGTGACGCCGGCGTCACTGAGCCTGGCGAAGACGTCGTACAGCTCGTCCATCGTGGTCGGGGTCTCGGTGATCCCCGCCTTCTCGAAGAGCGACTTGTTGTACCAGAAGCCGACGACCCCCATGGAGAACGGCAGCGCGTACGACGCCCCGTCCACCTGGAAGCCCGGCATGTACGCGCCGAGCTTGTCGATGGTCTCCGCGGCGGGCTCGGAGAGGTCCTTGAGCAGGCCGGCCTCGACGTGGTCGGCGAGCTCGCCGCCGCCGCGCTCCATGAAGACGTCGGGCGCGTCGCCGGACTGGAAGGCGGCGTCGAGCTTGGTGAGCATGTCCTCGTGCGCCATGGCGCTGACCTCGACGGTGGTGCCGGGGTGGTCCTTCTCGAAGTCGGCGGCGAGCTTGTCGTAGTACTCCTTGCCCTCGCCGGTGTTCGAGTTGTGCCACCACGTGATCGTGCTGGCGTCGGCGCTGCTGCCGCCGTCGTCGTCGCCCTGCGAGCCGGTGCCCTGGCCCGCGCAGGCGGCGCCCAGGAGCGCCACGGTGGTCCCGAGCGCGACCGCGGTGGCGCCACGGATGATCCTCGTCCTCGTCATCATCGATCCCTTGTCCTCGTCGACGGGCACGGCAGCGACGCTGCCGCGAAGGTAGGAGTGTTCCTGGCACGAGAGTGGCAGGCCGGCCGTCGATTCGTCAATCGTTGTCGATAACGATTTCGAAACCTCACCCGTCGCCGGCTCGGACGCCGACGACGACGCGTCATCGCCGCCCGTATGGCGCATACTGTCGACTCGTGAGCACCGCCGCCGACCCGCCCAGGGGTCCCACCGCACCTGTCGCCGGGCGCGTCACCATCTCCGACGTCGCCCGCGTCGCCGGGGTCTCGGTCGCCACCGTGTCGAAGGTCGTCAACAACCGGTACGGCGTGGCCGCCGGGACGTCCGAACGGGTGCTCGCCGTCGTCGAAGAGCTCGGCTACGAGTCCTCCCTGGTCGCCCGCAGCCTGCGCCGCACCAGCACCAACGTCATCGGCGTGCTCGTCGCCGAGTTCGAGCCGTACTCCACCGAGCTGCTCAAGGGCATCTCGGCCGCCGTGGACGGCACCGGCTACGAGCTCCTCGCCTACGCCGGCCGCACGGACGGCGGCGCGCGCACGGGCTGGGAGCGGCGGTCGCTGTCCCGTCTGGCCGGCACCCTGGTCGACGCGGCGATCGTCGTGACGCCGACGATGGTGATGTCCGCCGACTCCCCCGTGCCCGTGGTCGCCGTCGACCCGCACACCGGGCCCGAGGGCACCCCCACCGTGGACTCCGACAACACGACCGGCGCCCGCGAGGCCGTCGAGCACCTCATCGACCTCGGGCACCGGCGGATCGCGCACCTGGGCGGCCGCGCCGACCTCGAGTCCGCCCGGCTGCGCGAGCTCGGCTACCGGCAGGCGCTCGAGGGCGCCGGCATCGCCGTCGACCCGCTCCTCATCAAGGTGGGCGGCTACCGCCCCGACCTCGCCGACGCGCCCGTGCGCACCCTGCTCGACCGGCCGGACCGCCCCACCGCCGTGTTCGCCGCGAACGACCTGTCGGCCATCCACGTGCTCGAGGTGGCCGGCGAGCTCGGCCTGCGCGTCCCCGAGGACCTGTCCGTCGTCGGCTTCGACAACATCCCCGAGTCGTGGGGCAGCGCTCCCCCGCTCACCACCGTCGCGCAGCCCCTGCACCGCATGGGCGCCGAGGCGCTGCGCATGGTGCTCGACCTCCTCGAGGGCACCGCCCGCGAGCGCCACCTGCGGCTGCCCACGTCGCTCGTCGTCCGTGCCTCGACGGCACCCCCGCCGAGGTAGTCCGAACCCCCGCGAGGTAGTCCGAACCCCCGCGAGGTAGTCCGAACCCCCGCGAGGTAGTCGAGGACTCGGCGAGGTAGTCCGAACCGTGCCGAGGTAGTTCAGCCGACGTCGAACGTCGCGGCGTCGGGGAACATCACGGGCGGCGTGTCGACGCCGCAGAACCCGAGGTAGCTTCCGGCGAAGTCGCCGTCGGGGTGGTCGGGGTCGACGGCGATCACCCCGCCCGAGGCCGCCACCTCTCCGACCGCGGAGAACCGCTCGCCGCCGGTCGTGTCGGCGTGGAGCATCCGCCCGTCGGGCAGGGTGACGGCGTATCGCCCGACGGGCTCGCCCGTGTCCTCGGCCACGGTGCCGTCCGGCCAGAACACCACGTGGTCGACACCGTCGATCACCGCCACCAGGCACCCGTTCGCGAGCGCTCGGAGCGTGCCGGCCAGCGGCGTCGTCCCGCTGGTGAAGTGTTCCCGGAGCTGCGGCTCGTCGAGTGCCGCCACCTGGGGCGTGTCGAACCCGACGTCGTCGCCGGCCGGGCCGCAGGCCGCGACGAGCGCCGTCACCGCCAGGGCCGCGCCGCCCCTCCACCCGTCACGGGTCCGCATGTCCGGAGCGTAGCGACCCGCGCGACCTCACGGGACCTGACTACCTCGCCGGGCCCGGAGCTGCCTCGGCAGGGTCAGCGCGCCCGACCGTGCCGACGCTCGGGCTCGCGCGGGCCACGGCGGGCGAGGTGGCGCTGCCGCAGCCGCACCACGACGAACCAGAGCACGAGC
The DNA here is from genome assembly GCF_042793275.1 of Isoptericola sp. NPDC056578. Classification (NCBI taxonomy): domain Bacteria; kingdom Bacillati; phylum Actinomycetota; class Actinomycetes; order Micrococcales; family Promicromonosporaceae; genus Isoptericola; species Isoptericola sp. NPDC056578. Next base: position 24,174 of record NZ_JBHTVC010000067.1, on the reverse strand, counting down.
AGGCCGATGACCACGAGCACGGCGTTCGAGATGATGCCGCTCCACTGTGCCAGGACGGGCTCGATGGCAGGGCCGAAGGCGTAGCCGAGTCCCACCCAGATGCCGTTCCACACGCCGGAGCCGATGGCCGTGTAGAGCGTGAACGACCAGAACGGCATGCGCTCGATGCCCGCGGGGATGGAGATGAAGCTGCGCACGAGCGGCACGCAGCGCCCCACGAGGACCGCGACGCGCCCCCACTTCGCGAAGAACGCCTCGGCCTTGTCGAAGTCGGAGCCGTCCATGAGGGGGATGGCGTCGACGATCGCGCGGGTGCGGTCGCGCCCGAGCAGCCAGCCCAGGTACCACCAGATCCAGGCGCCGACGACGGCGCCGATCGTGGCGGCGAGGATCGCCAGCCAGGCGTTCATGTGCCCCGCGTAGGCGAGGAAGCCCGCGCCGGGCAGCACGGCCTCGGACGGGATGGGCGGCACGAACGTCTCGATCAGCACCGCCGCCCCCACGCCGACCTCGCCGAGCGTGGTCATCAGGCTCAGCACCCAGCCGATGAACCCGTCGTACTCGGCGGACGGGTCCGTCGCCGAGGCTGCGACGGCGGCGGCGTGCACGACGCCGGTCACGCGCCCGCCTCGTCCTGGAGAGCCGCGTCGAGGGCGGCGCGGGTCGCGGCGACGACGCCGGGGTCGGTGACGTCGTACCCGCCGGCACCGCCGCCCCCGGGGCCACCGTCGGCGACCACGGTGCGCCGGGCGGAGAGGTGGACGGCGTGCACGCCGGCGCCGACGAGGGCGGGGACGTCGTCCACGCGGACGCCGCCACCGGCCATGATCTCGACGCCGAGCTCGCGGCCGCGCGCGGCGAGCGCCGCCAGCACGTCGAGGGCCTCCCCGGCCCGCGGGGCGCCGCCGGAGGTGAGGACGCGGCGCACGCCGGCGCGCGCGAGGACGTCGAGGACGGCGACCGGGTCGGGCACCTGGTCGATCGCACGGTGGAACGTGACGGCCGCACCGGATGCCGCGGCCACGAACGCGGCGAGCGCCGCGGCGTCGACCTCTCCGGCCGCCGTCATGGCACCGACGACGACGCCGTCCGCACCGGCGTCGAGCACCGCGCGCACGTCGCGCACCTGCACGTCGACCTCGTCGGGCGCGAACACGAAGCCCCCGGCCCGGGGGCGCACCAGGACGTGCACGCCGACGCCCGAGCCGCGCAGCGCGTCGGCGACGGCCGCGACCATGCCGGTCGACGGGGTGAGTCCCCCCGTGCCGGCGAGGGCGGCACACAGCTCGAGACGGTCCGCGCCGCCGGCCGCCGCGACGCGCGCGCCCGCGACGTCCTGCACCGCGATCTCCAGGGCGACGCCACGGCGATCGCGCGGCTGAGCGGGGCTGACGGGCTCGGGGACGGGTTCGGTCGAAGGGTCCGCAGTCACGGCCGCGAGTCTACGGGGGCGCAGGTGACGACGACCGGGGCGACGTGTGACGGGACGGTGCCGGTCGGAGGTGCCGGTCGGAGGTGCCGGTCGGAGGTGCCGGTCGGAGGTGCCGGTCGGAGGTGCCGGTCGGAGGTGCCGGTCGGAGGTGCCGGTCGGAAGTGCCGGTCGGAGGTGCCTGCCCGCGAGGGTGGCAGGATCGCCGGGTGCCCTCCTACCGCGTGAGCCTCGCCGTCGGCCTGCTGCAGCCGGGCGTCGACCCCGCCGACGTGCTGCCCGCCGCGGCGGACGCGGCGCGCGGGCTCGTCACCGTCGAGGCGTACGACGTGGGGGTGGTGCGGGGCCGGGCACGCGTCACGGTCCGCTTCACGGCGGAGGACGACGCCGCCGCGCACCGCGTGGCGGACGCCGTCCACGACCGCGTCGACACGCTGGCCGACACGTTCGGCGGCACGCTCACCCGGCGGTGGGGCAACCGCTGGCAGCCCGCCTGACACGGCGGTCCCGACGGCACGGGCGAGCCCGCCGGCCCCGAGGGGCGCGACGGGCTCGCCGTGCGGGCGGCGCCAGGGCCGCCCGGGTGCTCACTGCCCGAAGGCGTCGAGCAGGTTCCGGCGCTCCGCGTCGGTGAGGTTGGTGCTGACCAGGGTCGCGTCGATCCCGTGCAGCCGCTCCGCCAGCCGGTCGGGGTCGATCGGCTCGGTGACGATGAACAGGGCCGACGTGCCGGGCACGATCTCCTTCTTCATCTTCTCGAGGTCCTTCGCGGTGATCCCGACGTCGGACAGCGACCGGGTGATGCCCGCGATCGCCGCGCCGGCGGCCGCGCCCAGCACCGGAAGGAAGAACAGCGCGCCGAGCAGCAGGCCCCAGACCGCGCCCCAGCCCGTGGCCTTGGCGGTGTCGTCGTGCGAGCCGTGGGTGTCCGGCTTCCGCTCGCCCTCCGGCCAGCTCACGACCGCGTGGTCGACGACCTTCACCAGGCCGTCCGCCTCGCCGCCCTTGACGGCCTTGAAGGCGCGGTCGGCCGCACCCGGGTCGTCGAACTTCCAGACCGTGAAATTCGCCATGAGTACCTCCCGACGCCGGGCCGGGTCCGTCCCCGGCTGATGGTCATCCTGGCAGCGTGAACAGACCGCGCAACCGGGCCGGGCGGTCAGTACCGTTGGCCCCATGACCTCCTCCCCCGTCGATCCCACCACCACGACCTCCTGGGGCGACCTGTACGCCCACTACCAGGAGTTCCGGGGCGACCTGCGCGGCTGGTTCGCCGCCGACCCCGGCCGCGCCGCGCGCATGACCCACGTCGCGGGCGACCTGCACGTGGACCTCTCCAAGAACCTCGCCACGGACGAGACGCTGGACCTGCTGGTCCGCCTCGCGAACGAGGTGCGCCTGCCCGAGCGCATCGAGGCGATGTTCACCGGGGAGCACATCAACGTCACGGAGGACCGCGCCGTCCTGCACACGGCGCTGCGCCGTGCCCCCGGCACGCAGCCGCCGCTGGTCGTGGACGGGCAGGACGTCGACGCCGACGTCCAGGCCGAGCTCGACAAGCTGAGCGCGTTCGCCGACCAGGTCCGCGACGGGGCGTGGACCGGCGTCACGGGCAAGCCGGTGCGCACGGTGGTCAACATCGGCATCGGTGGCTCCGACCTCGGGCCGGTCATGGTCTACGAGGCGCTCAAGCCGTACGGCCGCACGGGCGACGACGCCATCGAGGCCCGGTTCGTCTCCAACATCGACCCCACCGACGTCGCGCAGAAGACGGCGGACCTCGACCCGGAGACCACGCTGTTCATCGTGGCGTCCAAGACGTTCGGGACGCTGGAGACGCTCACCAACGCGCGGCTCGCCCGGGCGTGGCTGTGGGAGCGCCTCATCGCGGCGGGCGTCATCGAGGACGACCCCGACGCGAAGCAGGCCGCCGTCAAGGCGCACTTCGTGGCCGTCTCGACCGCCCTCGACAAGGTGGCCGACTTCGGCATCGACCCGGCCAACGCGTTCGGCTTCTGGGACTGGGTCGGCGGCCGCTACTCCGTGGACTCCGCCATCGGCACGTCGCTGGCGATCACGTTCGGCCCCGACGTCTTCCGCGACCTGCTCGCGGGCTTCCGCGCCGTCGACGAGCACTTCCGGAGCACGCCGTTCGAGGCCAACGTGCCCGTCCTCATGGGCATGCTGAACGTCTGGTACAACAACTTCCTCGGCGCCCACACGCACGCCGTCCTGCCGTACGCGCAGCAGCTGCACCGCTTCCCCGCGTACCTGCAGCAGCTGACGATGGAGTCCAACGGCAAGTCGGTGCGCTGGGACGGCTCCCCCGTCACCACCCAGACGGGCGAGGTCTTCTGGGGCGAGCCGGGCACCAACGGGCAGCACGCCTTCTACCAGCTCATCCACCAGGGCACGCGCCTCATCCCGGCGGACTTCATCGCCGTCGCCACCCCCGCCTACCCCCTCAAGGACGACGAGGGCGACGGGAAGACCGTGGCCGCGGGCGCCGACGTGCACGAGCTGTTCCTCGCCAACTTCTTCGCCCAGACCAAGGCGCTCGCCTTCGGCAAGACGGCCGACGAGGTGCGCGCCGAGGGCACGCCCGAGGAGATCGTCGCGGCCCGCGTCTTCTCCGGGAACCGGCCCACGACGTCGATCGTCGCGCCGGCGCTCACGCCGTCGGTGCTGGGCCAGCTCGTCGCGCTGTACGAGCACATCACCTTCGTGCAGGGCGTCGTGTGGGGCATCGACAGCTTCGACCAGTGGGGGGTGGAGCTCGGGAAGAAGCTCGCCCTGGAGATCGCCCCGGCCGTGTCCGGGGACGACGCCGCCCTCGCCGCGCAGGACTCCTCGACGCAGGCGCTCATCCGCTACTACCGGGAGCACCGCGCCTGAACCTGCGCGCCTGAACCTGACGGCGAGCGGGTGAAATCTGCGGGAGCGCGAGGAACGCACCGCAGGTCACGGGAGCGGGGGCGCCCCCCCGGGGGGGCGGGCGCCCGGCGCTGGGTGAACATTCCACGCGTGGTAACACCGGCCCCCCGGACGGCGAGCGGGTTAAATCTGCGGCAGCGCGTGTAACGCACCGCCGTACACGGCTGCGAGCCCCCACCCCGGTGCGGCAGCGCTCCCGTCGCTGCGTACACTGACCGCGGTCGAGAACACGGCCCCCCTCTCGTCCGGAAGGATCCCGCGATGACTGCTGTCGCGCCGAGTGCCCTGGCACAGACCCTCGTCGACCACGCGGAGAGCGTCCGCCCCGCCTGGCTGGACGCCGCCGTGCAGGAGCTGCGCGGTCGCACCACCCGGGGCGAGCTCGAGCGCGAGCAGTCCGACATCTACCAGGCCCTCGTCGACGGCCTGCAGGCCGGTGGCACCGCCCTGCAGTCGGAGGCCTTCGACCAGCTGCGCGGCATCCTGGCGGACGTCTCCGCCGCGCGCGCCCGGCTCGGCTTCACGCCCCGGGAGACCGCCGTGGGCGTGTTCGCCCTCAAGGAAGGGCTGTACGGGCTGGCCGGTTCGGCCGACGCCATGACGCGCTTGGTACCGCTGCTGCGCCTCGTGGACGAGCTCGGGCTGTTCACGTTCGAGGCGTTCGCCGCCGCCCGCGAGTCGATCATCAGCGAGCAGGCCGAGCAGCTCCTCGAGCTGTCGACCCCGGTGGTCAAGCTCTGGGAGGGCATCGTGGCGGTCCCGCTGGTCGGGACCCTCGACTCCGCGCGCACCCAGGTCGTCATGGAGAAGCTGCTCAACACCCTCGTCGAGACGGGCAGCACGCAGGCCATCATCGACATCACCGGCGTGCCGGCGGTCGACACCCAGGTGGCCCAGCACCTCCTGCGGACGGTCGTCGCGGCGCGCCTCATGGGCGCGGAGTGCACCATCAGCGGCATCCGCCCCCAGATCGCGCAGACGGTCGTCGCGCTCGGGATCGAGTTCGGGGACATCCGCACCCGCGCGACGCTGGCGGACGCGCTCGTGGACGCACTGCGGGAGGGTCGCCGCTCGCACATCGAGGTGACCGCGTGAGCGACGCCGTCCCCATCCTCAAGATCGGGTCGACGCTGCTCGTCTCGATCCAGGTGGACCTCCAGGACGACACCGCGCTGCAGCTGCAGGAAGACCTGGCCGAGCGCATCACGCGCACCGGCGCGCGCGGCGTCGTCATCGACATCTCGGGCCTGGAGATCGTCGACAGCTTCATCGGCCGGATGCTGGCGTCGGTCGCCGCGATCTCCCGCGTCCTCGACGCGCAGACGGTGGTCGTCGGCATGCGGCCCGCCGTGGCCATCACGATGGTGGAGCTCGGCCTGTCCCTCGGCGGCGTCCGCACGGCGCTGGACGTGGAGCGCGGCCTCGCGATGCTCGCCCCGGCGCAGGAGTCCGCCGAGAGCGTGCTGCTCGCGGCGGCTGCCGAACGAGCGTCGAGATGACGACCGCGCCCTCGGCCACGACGACGGAACGGCTCGAGGTGCGTGCCGACTCCGACGTGGTCAGGGTCCGACAGCTCGTCCGCACGGTGGCACAGCAGGCACGGCTCTCTCTCGTCGACCAGACGAAGCTCGTCACGGCCGCCAGCGAGCTCGCCCGCAACACGCTGGTCTACGGCGGCGGCGGCGAGGTCGAGGTGGAGCTCGTCGCGGACGGCCGACGGTCCGGGGTCCGGGCCGTCTTCTCCGACGAGGGGCCGGGCATCGCCGACCTGGACCTCGCGCTGACGGACGGCTGGACCAGCGGGAACGGGCTGGGCCTCGGGCTGTCCGGCTCACGACGGCTCGTGGAGCAGTTCTCGATCGACACGGCACCGGGAGCAGGGACCCGGGTCGAGATCGTGACCTGGTCGCGATGATCTCCCCGTCGGGGTCGTCCTCGCCCGACACGGCGGTCGCCCTGGAGGCCGGGGTCTGGCACACCGTCGACCATCCCTCCGCCGTCGGCGCGGTCCGGCGCGCCGCGACGACGGCCGCGCTGAGCCTCGGCCTGGGCGAGTCGCGCGCCGCGGAAGCCGGACTGGTGGTGTCCGAGCTGGCGTCCAACCAGACCCGGCACGCCGGCTCGGGGGCGGTGTCGCTCCGCGTCCGTCGTTGGGACGGCCATGCCGCGCTCGAGGTGCTGGCGGTGGACTCCGGCCCCGGCATGCGCGACCTCGCCGCCGCGATGCGCGACGGTGTGTCCTCGCGCGGCACGCTCGGCATCGGGCTCGGCACGCTGCCGCGGCTCACCAGCTCGTGGGACGCCTGGTCGGCGCCCGGGCAGGGCACGGTGGTGGCCGCCACCTTCGCGTCCCCCGGAGCCCGGCCCGACCCCGCACCGGGGGCGGGACTGACCCGGCCGATGACCGGGCAGGTCGTCTGCGGTGACGCGTTCGCCCTGCGGACGGACGACGGCGTGACCTCGGTCCTCGTCGCCGACGGGCTCGGCCACGGTCCGCTGGCCGCCGTCGCCTCGCAGTCGGCTGTCCGCGCGTTCCTCGAGGCGCAGCCGGCAGGCCCGGCCGTGCTCCTCGACCGGGTGCACGGCGCCCTGGGTGGCACGCGCGGGGCGGCGGTCTCCGTCTCGCGGGCGGAGCACGGGACGCTGCGGCACGCCGGGCTCGGCAACATCGGCGGCACCGTCCAGGGCGGCGGCCGGTCGCGAAGCCTCGTGAGCCAGCCCGGCATCGCCGGCACCCATGCCCGGGCCGTCCGCGAGGTCGTCGTCCCCGTCAGCCCCGGCGACCTGCTCGTGCTGCACTCCGACGGGCTCACCGACCGCGCGAGCCTGGCCGCCTACCCGGGGCTCAGGGAACGCGCGCCCCTCGTCGTCGCGGGCCTCCTGATGCGCGACTTCGCCGTACGACGGGACGACGCGTGCGTCGTGGTCGTCCCGCTGGGAGGCACCCCGTGACGACAGCCGACACCCCGCTCCTCGCCACCCGGCTCGAGAGTGACACCGACCTGCTGGCCCTCCGCCGCGCGGGCCGCGAGATCTCGCGCGCCATGGGCCTCGACGTCCACCACCAGGTGCGGGTCGCCACCGCGCTCTCCGAGGTCGGTCGTGCCGCCGTCGCGCTCGGGCCCGTCGAGGTCACCATCGGCCTCGACCGGGGCGCCCGGCCGCTCCTGCGTGCGGACCTCGAGTCGGCCGCCGGCCTGACCACGACCGGCAGCGCCGCCGACGGCGGCGTCCCCGCGGCGCGGCGCCTCGTCGACGAGGTCGTGCTCGGCGCCGACGGCCGCCACGTCACCCTCGTGGTGGAGCTGGGGGCCTCCGCGCCCCTCGACGCCGCGACCACGGACGCGCTGCGCCGCGCGATCACCGTCGGCTACGGCGCCAACGCCCTCGACGAGCTGCGGGTGCAGAACGCCGAGCTGCTGCGCACCCACGACGAGCTGGTGGCGCAGCGGGAAGAGCTCCGCCGGCTCAACACCGAGCTGGAGGAGACGAACCGCGGCGTCCTCGCGATGTACCACCAGCTCTCCGCGGAGCTGGAGGAGACCAACACCGGCGTCGTCGCGCTGTACGCCGAGCTCGACGAGCGCGGCCGGGAGCTGGCGGCCGCGAACGAGGCCAAGTCGCGCTTCCTGCGCAACGTCAGCCACGAGCTGCGCAGCCCGGTCAACTCCATCATCGGACTGACCTCGCTCCTGCAGGCGTCGACGATGGCCGGGGACCAGGCCGAGCAGGTGGAGTTCGTGCGCGACAGCGCGGCCACGCTGCTCACCCTCGTCGACGAGCTCCTCGACCTCGCGCGCGCGGAGGCCGGGCACCAGGACGTGGCGCCCGCGCCGATCGACGTGCCGGCGCTGCTCGACGAGCTCCGGGGCACGACGCAGCCCCTGGTGCGCGACGGGGTGGAGCTGGTGGTCGCGTGCGAGCCCGGGCTGGCGCTCGTCAGCGACCGGCGTCTGGTCGCGCGCGTCCTGCGCAACCTCCTGACGAACGCCGTCAAGTTCACCGAACGAGGCAGCGTACGGCTCGACGTCCGCGTCGAGGGCGACGCCGTCCGGTTCGTCGTCGAGGACACCGGCCTGGGGATCGGGCCGGAGCACCTGGACGCCGTGTTCGAGGAGTTCGTCCAGGTGCCCAACCGGCTCCAACCGAGCGTCCGGGGCACGGGCCTCGGCCTGCCCTACGCCCGGCGCACCTCCGAGGCCCTCGGCGGGACGCTGACGGCGCGCTCGGCGCCCGACGTCGGCAGCACCTTCACCGTCGTCCTCCCCGTCGAGCCCGCAGCCCCGGCCGAGCTCCCGCCGGCCGTCCCGACGACCGCACGCTCCCTCGGCGCGGCATCGCCGGGCGCCGCGACCGGGCTCGGGCACGTGCTGGTCGTCGACGACGACCGGTCGTACGGCGCGTACGTCGCGGGGCTGCTGCGCGAGGACGCCGACCGCGTCAGCGTCGCCCACGACGGGCGGCACGCGCTCGCGCTGCTGCGGGACGCCCGTGCCGACGCGGCCGTCGTGGACGTGCGGCTGCCGGAGCTCGACGGCGTGGGCCTGCTCGTCCGCCTCCGGGCCGAGCACCCCGACCTGGCCGTCGCGCTCATGTCCAGCGGCCCCGCCCCGGAGCAGACGGGGGTGGAACGGCCGGCGCCCTTCCTGCCGAAGTCGACGCTCGACCGCACCGCCCTCACCCGCGCGCTCCGCGACGGCGGTGCCCCATGACACCTGCCGACCGCACCGTCCTCGTCGTGGACGACACCCGCGCGCACCGCTACGTCATGGCGACATGGCTGCGGGGCGCGGGCTTCGACGTGCTCGAGGCCGGGACCGGCGCGGACGCGCTGGACCTCGTGGCGGCGACGATCGACGCGGTGGTCCTCGACGTCAACCTCCCGGATCTCACCGGGACCGAGGTCTGCCGCCGGATCAAGTCGGACCCGCGGACCGCCCACGTGCCGGTGCTGCACGTGTCCGCCACCTCCATCGACGCCGCCGCACGGACCGCAGGGCTGGACGGCGGCGCCGACGCCTACCTGCCCGAGCCCCTCGACCAGGACGAGTTCCTGGCCACCGTGGGCGCCCTGTGCCGCACGCACGACGCCCACCGGGACGCCGGGCGCACCGCGCGCCGGCTCGAGGCGCTCGCCGACGCGCTCGCTCCCCTGCACCAGGCCCGCACCCAGGAGCTCGTGGCCGACCTCGTCGCCCAGGGCGCCTGCGCCGTGCTCGGGCGCCCCGCCGTGGCGATGGTGGTCGTCGACCCGCAGACCGTGGTCCGCGCGGTGTGCCCCGCCCCGGACGCGCCTCTGGTGCGCGGGCGCGGGACGCTCCCCGTGCTGCCGCCGGGGCCGGTCTCGTCGGCCACGTTCGGCCCCGACGACGTGCCCGACCACTGGGTCCCGCTCCTGGCCCATGCGGGCGTGCCGCGGTCGGCCTGGTGGACGGTGTGGCTGCGCGACGCCGAGGGCACGCTCGTGGGCGGGCTGGCGCTGCAGGCCGACGACGCCTCCAGCAGCCCGTCGACGGAGGAGCGCGAGGTCGCCGCCCGGTTCACCGAGGCCATCACCGTGGCCCTCCGGAACCTCAAGACCTTCGCCGAGGAGCACCGCATCGCGATGGCCCTCCAGCACCGGCTCCTCCCCTCCGGCCTCACGGTGCGCGGCGGTGTCGAGGTCGCCGCCCGCTACGAGGCGTCGGACGAGCGCCTCGACGTCGGCGGGGACTTCTACGACGCCTTCGACCTGCCCGACGGCCGGGTCGCCGTCGTGATCGGGGACGTCCAGGGACACTCGCTGCGGGCGGCCACCGTCATGGCCGAGGTCCGCCTCACCCTCCGCGCCTACCTGCGCGAGGGGCACGATGCCGCCCGGGCGCTCGACCTGCTCAACGACTCGCTGCGACAGGACCACCCGGAGCTCACCACCGTGTGCGTCTGCGTCATCGACCCCGCGGACGGCAGCGTCGAGATGACCGACGCCGGCCATCTGCCGCCGCTCGTGGTCCGGACCGACGGGACGGTGGTCGCGGAGAAGTCGCCTGCCCGCCTCCTGGGCCTGGCGAGCCCTGACGAGCGGCCCGCACGGCGCGACGCGCTGGGCCCGGGCGACCTCCTGGTGCTCGTCACGGACGGGCTCGTCGAGCGCCGCGACCGCACCCTGCGGGAGGGCATCCACGAGCTCGTGGACGCGGCCCGCACGCTCGCCGGGCTGGCCCCCGCGGACGTGTGCTCACGCCTGGTGGACAGGTTCGCCGACGCCGGTCGGGAGGACGACGTCGCCGTCGTGGTCGTCCGTCGGGTGCACGACGCTCAGTCGCCGCTCGGCACCTGACCCTTCACGTCGTCGTACCCCGCCAGGCTCGGTAGCTCGCCTGGCGCGTAGACGAGGCGGACCACGCCGGTCGGGAAGGCCTCCGACCGGCGCAGGGCCAGCGGGTAGACCGTGTCGCCCTCGTCGAAGAGGCGCGCGCCGCGGCGGGCCACGACCGGGTGCACCAGCAGGCGCAGCTCGTCGAGCAGACCTGCCGCGAGGAGCTGGCGCACGACCGACAGCGACCCCGGCACGAGGATCTTCTCCACGCCGTCCTCGGCCTTCAGCACCTCGACGGCGGCCGACAGGTCGCCGTGGAGGCGCTCGACGTGGCGCCAGCCGAGGTCGTGCGCCGAGCGGGTCACGACCACCTTGCGCATGTCCCCCAGCCGCCGGGCGAACGCCGCGTCCTCCTCACCCGCCTCCTCCCGCCCGGGCCACGCGCCGGCGAAGCTGTCGTAGGTGACGCGGCCGATCAGCAGGACGTCGGTGTCGCGGTAGTCGTCGTCGACGGCGCGGGCCATGTGGTCGTCGAAGTAGGGGAAGTGCCAGGCGGGGTCGATCTCCGCGACGCCGTCGAGCGAGATGAACAGGGTGGACACGACCGTGGCCATGAGGGCTCCTCCGGGACGGGCGGACGGCGGGGCCGACCCGGTCCGCTGAGGAGATCATCGCGGTGCCGCCGGCCCGTCGCACCTAGGATCAAGGCCTATGCCGGCCCTGGACCCTCGCGCGATCCTCGACCGGCGGCCCACGCGCCGCCCGTCGGTGGGCGTCATCGTGACGATCGCGGTGTCGTCGGCGTGCCTGCTCGCCGCGCTGGTGGTGACGTCGGCGGAGGGCCCGACGTTCCTCGAGGGCCTGTTCCTCGCCGTCCTGCCGCTCCCCCTGCTGCTGGCGGGCGTGCTCGCCCTCGACCGCCTCGAGCCGGAGCCCCCGGACGCCCTGGTGCTCGCGTTCCTGTGGGGCGCGGGCGTGTCCGTGCTGGTCGCGATGGGGATCAACACGGCCGGGCTCACGCTGCTGTGGACGCCGCTGCTCGGCCAGGAGGAGGGGTTCGTCGCGACGGCGGTCGTCACCGCGCCCGTGGTCGAGGAGACCCTCAAGGCGCTGGTCCTCGTGGGCATGCTCTGGTTCCGTCGGCACGAGCTCAACGGCCCCACGGACGGCATCATCTACGGGTCGATGGTGGGCCTCGGCTTCGCCACGGTGGAGAACATCCACTACTACACGGTGGCGGGCCCGGAGGGGCTGGCCGCGACGTTCGTGGCGCGCGGGCTCCTGTCGCCGCTGATCCACCCGCTGTGCACGTCCCTCACCGGCCTGGGGATCGCGACGGCGGCGCTCGCCCCGCGCGGCTGGGCGCGGGTGTGGCCCGTGCTCCTCGGCCTGCTCGGCGCGATGACGTACCACGCGCTGTGGAACGGCGCCGCGTCGCTCGGCGTCGAGGCCGTCGTGGCCGTGTACCTGCTGGGCCTGGGGATCGTGGTCGGGCTGCTCGTCGTCGTGCGCCGCGACCGCGCCCGCATCGTGGGGCTCATCGGGCAGCACCTGCCGCAGTACGGCCCGCTGGGTGTCGTCGCCCTGCCGGACGTCGTGATGCTCACGTCGCTGACGCGGCGCCGCCGGGCCCGCGCCCGGGTCCGCGCGGCGGGCGGCCCCGGCCCGGCCCGCGCGATGCGCGACTACCAGCAGGCCGCGACCGAGCTGGCGATGCTGCACCGCCGCCTCGACCGTGGGCTGGTGGACCAGGTCGGGTTCGAGCGGCAGCGCGGCCCCCTGCTCGCGCTCATGCTCGCGGCCCGGAAGGTGTTCACGCCGCTCTGGCGCCCCGAGGCCGCGCCCCGCTGAGGCCCAGCATGATCACGCCGCCCACGGCGAGGTGCTCCAGCAGGAGCAGCACCGTCGCGCCGGCGTTCGCGGCCCCCAGCGGGCCCAGCAGGGAGACGAGCAGGACGGCGCCGCTCAGCACCAGCCAGGCACGCCGCCCACCGCTCGGGCGGCGCAGCAGGAGCGCGCGGACGCCCCACCCGCCGAGGGCCGCGGTGAGGCTGGTGGCGATGACCAGGGAGATCGTGACCTCGAGGGTGCCCGAGCCCGCCCGCACCTGCGGGTCCACGCCCGCCAGCGTGCCGACGAGGTAGACCACCGCGCCGGCCAGCACGGCGCCCACCACGACCGTCCGCGGACGGTTCCACCACGCCCGGTCGCGCCACGAGCGTCCGGCCGGGCCTCCGGGGGTCCGGCCCTGCGCGCCGGTGCCGGTGATGTCGGTCCTGCCCTGCGTCCCGTTCATGTCGTCCCCTCCTTCGCCGCCGGCACCCTGCCGACAGGACGACGCTCCCGCGCGCACCGCAGGTCGCGCGCCCTGCCGTGGTCGGTCGTCGTCGCGCCGTCCGGCGGGAGCACCCCCGACTTTCGTCGGTGTCGCCGGCGGGAGGTCCGCCGTAGCGTCCCGGTCATGACCAGCACCGACAGCACCCCGACCCCCGCCGCGGCACGCCCCGGCGGCTGGGCGGAGTTCGACCCGTGGGCGCCGTCGGACCCGGGCCCGCCCCCCGCCCCGCGCGGGGTCCTCGTGCTGGCGTGGGCGCTCGTCGCCGCGCTGACGGCGGCCGCCACGTTCGCCGTGGCGGACGCGGCACCGGTGCGCGGCACCGGGACGATCACGGTCCTGGTGCCGGCAGGCGTGGACGTCGCCGTCGGCGTCGCGGCGGTCGCGCTGGTCCCCCTGCTCTTCACCCGGCGCAGCGTGGTGGCCGCGGTCGCCCTCGCCGTCCTCGCCGCGGTCTCGGGGGCCGCGACGCCAGCTTCCACCGTCGGCACGCTGCAGGTCGCGCGCTGGTACCCGGTCCGCACGGCCGCGTGGGTCGCCGGGGCGGGCGTGCTGGGGCACGCCGTCCAGGCGCTGTGGCGGCCCGTAGGGCTCCCCCTCGGGTGGTGGCTCCTGTGCGACGTCGCGGTGCACGCCGCGCTCTTCGGCTGGGGCGCGTACGGCCGTGAGCGCGCCCTCGTGCTGTGGTCGCTGCGCGACCGGGCGCGCCGGGCGGAGGCCGAGCAGGAGCGGCGGGTCGCGGAGGCGCGCACGGCCGAGCGCACCCGGATCGCCCGCGAGATGCACGACACCCTCGCCCACCGCCTGTCCCTCCTGGCCGCGACCGCCGGCGCCATGGAGTACCGCCCGGACGCCGACCCTGCGCAGCTCGCCGCCGCGGCGGGGCGGGTCCGCGCCGGCGTGAGCGACGCCCTGGAGGACCTGCGGCAGGTCATCCGCCTGCTCCGCGCCGGCCCGGAGGATCTCGGGCCGGTACCCGGCCTGGACGACGTGCGCCGCCTCGTCGACGACTCCCGCGCGGCCGGCACGGACGTGACCTACGAGCGCACGGGCGACGACAACCCTCCGGCCGCCGTCGCGACCGCCGTCTTCCGCGTGGTGCAGGAGTCGCTCACGAACGCGCGCCGCCATGCGCCCGGTGCCGCCGTCCGGGTCACGGTCTCGACCACCCCGGGCGAGGTCCGGGTGCGCGTGGCCGACGACGGCGCGGCACCCGGCGCCGTCGCCCCGGACGGGGTCGGCACGGGCACGGGGCTGGTCGGGCTGCGCGAGCGGGCCACGCTGCTGGGCGGCACGCTGGCCGCCGGCCCGGACGCCGGTCCCGCCGCGTCGCGCGGCTTCGCGGTGGAGGCGTGGCTACCGTGGGACGCGTGACGACGACGCCCGGGCCCGGCCCGCTCCCCACCGCCGGACCGGCGGGCGGCCCCGCGGACGCCGTGACGCCCGTGCGGATCGTGCTGGTGGACGACGACGCGCTGGTGCGCGCGGGCCTCCGTCTGATGCTGGACGGCGCGCACGGCATGACGGTCGTGGCCGAGGCGGCCGACGGGGCCGAGGTGCCCGGAGTGCTCGACGCCCACCCGGCCGACGTCGTCCTCATGGACCTGCGCATGCCCGGCGTCGACGGCATCGCGGCCACCCGGCGGGTCCGCGCCCGCCCGTCGCCGCCCGCCGTCGTCGTGCTCACCACGTTCGACACCGCCGAGGAGGTGGGCGGCGCGCTGCGCGCCGGGGCCGCGGGCTACCTGCTCAAGGACATGCCGCCGGCGCGCATCGCCGCCGCCGTGCACGCCGCCGCCGCGGGCGAGCCGGTGCTGGCCCCGGACGTCGCGCGGCGGCTGATGGCCGCCGTCGCCGGCTCGGACGGGTCGCGCGACCGTGCCCGGGCCGCCCTGGACGTCCTCACCGCGCGAGAGCGCGACGTCGCCGTCGAGCTGGGCCGCGGCGCGTCGAACGCCGACATCGCGGCCCGCCTGTACCTCAGCGTGCCGACGGTGAAGGCGCACGTGTCGAGCGTGCTCGACAAGCTCGGGCTGGAGAACCGCACCCAGGTCGCCCTGCTCGTGCACGACGCCGGCGAGGCGTAGGGCTCAGCCCTCGACGAGGCCCGACTCCCAGCAGCCCTGCGGCTCCGAGGTGGTCACCGTGCCCGGGCACGACCGGTAGGTCCAGATCTGGTCGCCGAACGTGTCCCGGGTGCCGTCGACGTAGACCTCGAGCCCGTCGATCCCGGGACCCACACGGTGGTATTCGACGATCGGGTCACCCTCGACGGTCAGGGAGCGTACGAGGAGCTCCGCCCCCTCACCGCGGGCCGCCGCCTCGTCGAGGCAGGCGAACGCGTCGGCCAGCTCCGCCTTCGGCTCGCCCTCGCCGAGGTCCGGGCGCGCGGTCACCTCCCCGCAGGTCGGCAGGGGCTCGCGGGCGGCGAAGACGTCCTCCCCGTCGCCCGGGCCGCACGCGGCCAGCAGCCCGAGGCACGCCACGCCGCACGCCGCCGCGGAGAGCCGCCGGCTCCGGCCGTCAGACCACGTCATGCCCCGATGATGTCGTCACGGCCGCAGTTCTTGCACCCGTCGTCTCCGAACCATCAGCGGTGCCGGCGGCGTCGTCGTCGGCGGCGGACAGCCCGAGGAACTCCGCCACCCGCGGGCTCGCCGGCGCGCGCAGCAGCACGTCCGGCGCGTCCACCTGGAGCAGCCGCCCGGCGTCCATGACGGCGACCCGGTCGGCGACGGTGAACGCCTCGTCGTGGTCGTGCGTGACGAAGACGGCGGTGGTGCCGGTGGCCTTGAGGGTGTCGCGGACGTCGACGGCGAGCCGCTCGCGCAGGCGTCGGTCCAGGGCGGACAGCGGCTCGTCGAGCAGCAGCAGGCGCGGACGCGGCGCGAGCGCGCGCGCCAGCGCGACGCGCTGCTTCTCCCCGCCGGACAGCGTCGCCACGGACCGGCCCGCGTACCCGGCCAGGCCCACGTCGGCGAGCAGGTCGGCGACGCGCGCGGCCCGCTCGGCGCGGGGCACGCCCTGCGTCTCGAGACCGTAGGCCACGTTGCGGCCGACGTCCCGGTGCGGGAAGAGCTGGCCGTCCTGGAAGAGCAGGCCGAAGCCGCGCCGGTGCACGGGCACGCCCGCGAGGTCCGCGCCGTCGAAGGCGACCGTGCCGCCCGCCAGCGGCTCCAGCCCGGCGACGGCGCGCAGCAGCGACGACTTGCCGCAGCCGCTCGGCCCCAGCAGCGCGACGATCTCGCCGGCGGCGACGTCGAGCGACACGCCGTCCACCGCGACCGACCCCGGTCGACGGCGCGCGGCGCCGTACCGCACGACGGCGTCGCGCACGGCGAGCCCCGTCGTCTGGCGGGCCTGCTCCATCAGAACTCCCCTCCGGGCCGGTCGCCGCGAAGGCGCTCGGCCACCATCATGACGGTCGCGGTGAGCACGGCCAGCACCACGGACGCCGCGAGCGCCATCCCGTAGTTCTCGGCCCCGGGCCGCCCGATCAGGCGGTAGATGACCACCGGCAGGGTGGCCGTGTCGGGGCGGGCGAGGAACGACGTCGCGCCGAACTCGCCGAGCGAGACCGCGAACGCGAACCCGATCGCCAGCCCCAGCGACCGCGCGCCGAGCGGGCCGTCGACCGTCCGTAGCACCCGCCCGGGCGCCGCGCCCAGCGTGGCGGCCGCCTCCCGCAGCCGCGGGTCGATGGCGCGCAGCACCGGCAGCATCGTGCGCACCACGAGCGGGATCGCGACGACCGCCTGCGCGATCGGCACCAGCGCGCCGGAGGTGCGCAGGTCGACGTCGAGCCCCAGCGGGCGGTCCAGCGTGATGAGGAAGCCGAAGCCCACCGTCACGGCGGAGACGCCGAGGGGCAGCATGAACGCGGCGTCGAGCACGCCGACGGCTCGCCGCAGCCCCGCCCGCCGCGGGCGTCGCGACACGACGAGCGCCACGAGGCCGCCCACGACGACGGCGATCAGCGCGGCCCAGGCCGCGGTGCGCAGCGAGTTGCCCAGCGCCTCCCACACCGTGACCGTCAGGGCGTTGCGCCCGCCGGTGGTGCCGAGCGCCACGTAGTTGTCGAGGCCCCACGACCCGTCGGGCGCGCGCAGCGACCGGGTGACGAGCCCCGCCCCGGGCAGCACGAGCAGCCCCGCCACGACGACGAGGGTGACGAGCGCCGGCGCGACGTCGGTGCCGTCGGCGCCGGCGCGCAGCCGCAGCCGGTGCGCCGACACGCTGTCGCTCGTGAGGTGCAGGGCCCGCTCGCGGCGCGCCCGTGCGCGGGAGCTGACCAGCAGCGCGCCCGCCACCACGACGAGCTGCAGCACCGACAGCACCGCCGCCGAGCGCAGGTCGAGGAACTGGGTGGTGCGCGTCCAGATCTCCGTCTCGATCGTGCCGTAGCGCAGGCCGCCGAGCACCAGCACGACGCCGAACGCCGTCGCGCAGAACAGGAACACCACCGCGGCGGCCGACGCGATCGCCGGGCCGAGCGCCGGCAGCGTCACGGTGCGGAACGCGCGCCAGGGCGTCGCGCCGAGCGCGCGGGCGGCCTGCTCGGCGCGCGGGTCGAGGCGCTCCCACATGCCGCCGACCGTGCGCACCACCACCGCGTAGTTGAAGAAGACCAGGGCGAGCACGATGCCGGCGAAGCTCTCCTCCAGGTGCGCCCAGCCGAGCAGGCCGCCGGGGGCGAAGAGCGCGCGGAACGCGACGCCGACGACGACGCTGGGCAGCACGAACGGCACCGTCACCAGACCCCGCACCAGCGTCCGCCCGGGGAACCTGCACCGGTACAGCACGTACGCGCCCGGCAGGCCCAGCAGCACCGCCAGCAGCGTGCCGGTGAGCGCCTGGGCGAGCGTCTGCCCGACGATCCGCCACGTGCGCTCCTGGGACAGCACCTCCGCGAAGCCGGACAGGTCGAGCGTGCGCCCCGCGGTGGTCTCGGTGAAGAACCCCTGCAGGACGAGCGACACCACCGGCCACGCGAAGAAGACCGCGAGGAAGCCCAGCGGCAGCACGACCGCGGCACCCCAGCCCAGCCACGCGCCCCACCGGTCGGCGCGCCACCGCGCCGCCCGGGAGGCCGGGCGGGCGGCGCTGCGCGGGGCGCGCGGCACGGGGCGCGTCAGCCGACGACCGTCGCCGTCCACTGCTCGATCCACTCGTCGCGGTGCGCGGCGACGTCCGCGGGCGCCACCTCGAACGGCTCGTCGGCCAGGGGGGCGAACTGCTGCCAGTCGGCGGGCAGCTCCACGTCCGGGTCGGCGGGGTACATGTACATCTGGCCGGGCACGTCGGCCTGGAACTCGGGCGAGGTGAGGAAGTCGACCAGCTGCTTCGCGCCGTCCGGGTTCTCCGCACCGGCCAGCACCCCCGCGTACTCGACCTGCCGGAAGCAGGTGTCGAGCATCGCGCTGGTCGTCGAGGACGTCCCGTCGTCGCTCACGGTGAACGCGGGCGACGTCGCGTAGGACAGCGCGATCGGCCGCTGCCCGCCCTCACCGGCGCCGGAGAAGTCGACGTAGTACGCGTCCTCCCAGCTCTCGGCGACCTTGACGCCGTTGTCGCGCAGGTCGGCCCAGTAGGCCTCCCAGCCGTCCGTGCCGAAGGCACCGATCGTCGCGAGCAGGAACGCGAGACCGGGCGACGACGTCGCGGGGTTGGTGACCACGGTGAGGTCCTGGTACTCCGGCTTCGCGAGGTCCTCGAGCGTCGTCGGGGGCGTGACGCCGTGCTCGTCGAACCAGCCGTCGTCGAGGTTCATGCAGACGTCGCCCACGTCGACCGGCGTCAGCGTGCCGGCCAGGTCGTCGGGCGCGTAGGCCGCGACCTCCGGGGCCAGGTCGGCGGGCTGGTACTCCTCGAAGACCCCGGCGTCGACGGCCCTCGACGCATAGGTGTTGTCCACACCGAAGACGACGTCGCCCAGCGGCGCGTCCTTGGTGAGCACGAGCTGGTTCACCAGCGTGCCCGCGTCGCCCGGTGCCACCTGCTCGACGGAGAGGCCGGACTCCTTCTCGAACGCGGCCAGCACCTCGTCGGAGACGGCGAACGAGTCGTGGGTGACGAGCGTGACCGTGCTCGACGCCCCGCTCGCGTCGTCCGCCGGCGTCCCGCCGCCGCACGCCGCCAGCAGCGGCAGGAACGCGACGGCCCCGACCGCTGCTGCCGCGCTCCTGGTCCTGGTCGTGGTGCTCAGCGTCATGCTGTCCTCCTCAAGGTGCGAGAAGGGGGTCCTGCGGGCGCCCGGCACCGTCGTGGTGCTGCCGTCCGCAGGGAACCAGATTCCCGACTTCCTCCACCGGTGCTAACCGGGTCAGGTTCGAGGGTCTGCGGCGGTCCGCACTCTCAGCGCCGGTGGGCGCTCCCCTGTCGTATCAGCACGAGCCTACCCGTCGACACCGCGCTACCGTGGTCCCGTCCTCGGCCTCGGGGTGTGACGTGCCTGACGTGCCGTGACACCGCCCGTCGGCCGTGGACGCCGGACCAGGACGACGCCCCGGCGGTAGCACGCCGGGTCAGACCGAGGGAGAGCACGTGACGGACACCGAGCAGCCGCTGGGCGTGAAGGTCGGCACGGTGGTGCTGACGATCGCCGCCGGATGGGTCGCGCAGAAGCTGATCGGGGTGGTCTGGGAGCGGGCGACGGGCAACGTGGCGCCCACCAACCTGGACGACGACGAGCTCTCCATCGTGCAGGCGGTCACCTTCGCGGCCGTCTCGGGCGGCGTCGCGGTGCTCGCGAAGCGCCTCGCCCGCCAGGGCGCCGGGCGCGCGGCTGCCCGGTTCGTCTCGGGCCGCTGACCCGCCGATTCCCCGCGCGGTCCCGTCAGTGGCTCGCGCGGGGACGACGGCGGGCCAGCTGCGCGTCGTGGCCGTGCGGTCGGTCCACCGGCCGCACGGCGGCGAGCGCGCTGCTCAGGCGGTCCGCCGCGTCCTTCGCGGGCGGTGCCGACCGGACCACCTCCGCCGCCGTGAGCGCGGCGTCCCGGTCCCCGACCGGTCGCGCGAGCTCCTTCATCACCTGCTCCCCCGCCGACTGGGCGGACACGCCGACCTGCGCGCCCGCGTCGGCGAGGACCTCGGTGGCCACCGACTCGTCCACGCCGCAGACGGCCATGATGGCGCCCTTGGCCTGCTCCGCGGCCGCGGCGGCGACGAACGCGCGCGAGACGGCGCGGTGCGCCTCGCGCTCCAGCGCGTCGCGCACGACCGGGCTCGCGTCGATGACGTAGCCGACGATCTGCGACGACGCGCCGTCGCTCCCGTGCCGCCCCTGACCCGTGACGACGACCGTGTGCGTGCGCCCGTGGTCGTCCACGACGCGGTGTGCCCCCGAGAACGGCCGCCCGGCACCCAGTGCGACCACCGCCGTCCGGGAGAGCCGCTCACGGTCGTCCGGGTGCAGGTGGGCGCGCAGCACCTCGGGCCCCGGCGCGACGGAGCCGGGCTCACGCCCGAAGATCCGGAACACCTCGTCCGACCACCACCACTCCCCCGTGGCGACGTCGACCCGGTACCGGCCCACGAGCAGCTGGCTCCCGGCACCCAACAGCTCCGCGAGGGCGACGAGCTCGCGGCGCGGTGTGTCGTTGGGCGTGCTGGACATCGAGGACCACCCCCAGTGCCGTGCAGCTGGGTCCGGCGCGCAGTTCTCCTGGCTCCACCACGGTACCGGGACGGCACGACACCGCCACCGCACGGCGGGTGACGTGCGGTGGCGGTGCTCGGTGGTGCGGTGGCGGTGCTCGGTGGTGCTGTCGGCGCCCGTGACGGGTTCGGACCGTCAGGCGACCGTCGTCGCCGCCGCCTCCGGCTGCTCGCCGGCCGCCTCGGCCCGCTCCTCCGCGACCGCCTTGCGGTGCTGGCCGAACGAGTAGACGACCGCGGCGGCCCAGCCCACGGCGATGATCGCGAGCACCAGGGTGCGCACGCCGTCGCTCACCGGGAACGAGTCGAGGGACAGCAGGGTCCGCACGTTGGTGAGGACGATGATCCCGCCGACGGCGGAGCCGAGGACGCGCGGCGGCACCAGGCGGACGAGCCACGCGGCGATCGGCGCGGCGATCAGGCCGCCGATGAGCAGCGCGAGGGCCCAGGACGGGTTGATGCCCGCGGTCCCGAGACCGAAGAGGAACCCGAGGCTCGCGGCCACGGCCACGAAGAACTCGCTGGTGTCGATCGAGCCGACCACCTTGCGCGGCTCCATGCGGCCGCTCGCGAGGATGGCGGGCGTGCCCACCGGGCCCCAGCCGCCACCACCCGTGGCGTCCATGAACCCGGCGACCAGCCCGAGCGGGGTGAGGAACCGCTTGCGGAGCGGCTGCCCGAGACGGTCCGTACGCAGCCCGCGGAGCGTGAACCGCAGCAGCACGTACAGGCCCAGACCCAGCAGCAGGATCGACATCAGCGGCTTGGCGATCTCGGTCGACAGCCACGAGAGGAAGGTCGCGCCGGCGAACGCGCCGATGGCACCGGGGATGCCGATCTTGATGACGACCTTCCAGTCCACGTTCCCGAACCGCCAGTGCGAGGCGCCGGACGCCAGGGTCGTGCCGACCTCGGCGAGGTGGACGGTCGCGGACGCGGCCGCGGGGTTGGTGCCGATCGCGAGCAGCAGGGTGGTCGAGGTGACGCCGTAGGCCATGCCCAGGCTGCCGTCGACGAGCTGCGCACCGAGGCCCACGAGGGCAAGGAGGACGAGAGTCCGCACGGGGGTTCCCTCCGTTTCGGCGCGGCAGCGGGTCCGCCGCGTCTGCGACGAAGTTACCCGATCGGCTCTATCGGATTCAACGGTCTCAAAAATATGTCCGTATCGCGAGACGAGGTTCTGCGGCGTCGCGTGAACCAGGCCGACGACCGTGCGGCGCCTCTGGCGCCTACGCCGATCCGGCGTGGCTCAGGGGCTGACCCACGCCGATTCCTGCTCGGTCAGCCGGCGCACGACGTCGGGGATCGTCCCGGCCGCGAGGTCCGCCAGGGTCACCTGTTCCAGCACGGCGCGCACGTTCACGCGCAGCGCCACCCACACGTGCAGCAGCGACGCGGCGGCGCCGGTGTACTCCAGGTCGGAGGGCCGCGCGTCGCGCACGAACACCAGCGGCCCGTCCACGGCGCGCACGACGTCGGCGACGGTCACCTTGTCGGCCGGGCGGGCGAGCACGTACCCCCCGCCTGCGCCGCGACGGCTCGCGACGATGCCCTCGCGCCGCAGGTCGCTGAGGATCGCCTCGAGGAAGCGGTGGGGCACCTGCTGCGCGCGGGCGAGTGCCTCGGCCGGGACCGGGCCCTCGCCGGACGCCGCGAGCTCGGCGGCCGCCCGCACCGCGTAGTCGGCCTTCGCGGAGATCCTCATGACGACGCCACCGCGGCGCCCAGTCGCGTGCCGGCCAGCAGCGGTCCGGCCTCTCGGGCGGACGCCGCGAACGACCCGGTGAGCGGCAGGTCCGGCAGGATGACGGCCTGGGCCGCGTGGTAGATGTCGGGCTTGCCGACCCACGTCCGCCCGGAGGGGCGGTTGTCGGTGTCGAGCTCGTGGAACCAGGAGCCGCGCTCGTGGTCCACCAGGTGGGCGTCGATCCACGCCCACCACTCGTCGGCGAGCTCGGCGTAGCGCGCCTCGCCGGTCGTGCGGTGCAGCACGTCGGCGGCCGCGGCCGCCTCGGCCGCCACCCAGTGGAAGCGGCGGGCCTCGACGGGGCTCCCGTTCCAGTCCGTCGTGTAGACGAAACCTCCCGCCGGCCCGTCCCACCCGTCGGCCACGGCGCGGTGGAACAGCTGCCGGGCCGCGTCGGTGCGCTGTCCCTGCGTCCCCCCGGCGACGTCCACCTGCAGGAGCAACCGCGCCCACTCCAGCCCGTGGCCCGGTGTGGCGCCGTACGGCTTGAAGGGGTCGTGCGGACGGTCCGCGTTGTACTCGAGCTGCGGCTGCCACGCGGTGTCGAAGTGCTCCGGGATCCGCCAGTCGTTGCCCGCCGCCCAGTCGATGACGCGGTCGGCCACCACCGCTGCTCGGTCGAGCCAGCGGCTCTCGCCCGTGGCGTCGTGGGCGGCGAGGAGCGCCTCGACGGAGTGCATGTTCGCGTTGACCCCGCGGTACGGGTCGACCGTGCCCCAGTCGCGCGACCGCTCGTCGAGGTGGAGCTGGTGGTCGGCCTCCCAGAACCGCCGGTCGAGCACCGACAGCGCCGCCTCGAGGAGGGTCACGGCACCAGGCGTGCGCGCCACGGTCCCGGTCGACCCGGCGAGCACGACGAACGCGTGGCCGTAGGCCTGCTTGAGCCCGTCGAACGCGTCTCCCGGACCCCTGGAGGCCAACCACCCACCCTCGTCGGCGTCGGCCAGCGTCCGTGACAGGCCGGCGATACCCCGGTCCAGCAGCTCGCCCGCGCCCTCCACACCCAGGAGGTGCCCGAGCCCGAAGGAGTGCGTCATCCGGCACGTGATCCACAGGTGGGCCGGCTGCGCCGGGTCGACGGCCCCGGCGTCGTCGAGCCACCCGGCGGTCCCGTCCCCTCCCAGGGACGGCCGCGCGAAGTCCAGCAGGCTCAGGAAGTGTCGGGCTCGCCACGACGGCGTCGGTCCGGCGGCGGGGAGGTGCGGTGCTCCAGTCACCCGACGAGCCTATCGGCACGCCGCCGCACGGGGTCGCGGGACGCGGACGACGGAGCAGCAGCGTCTGCGGTGGGGTCTGTTCGGGGTATGCGAAAGGCCCACCCCGGTGTGGGGTGGGCCTTTCGTGAATGGGTGTCCGGCGGCGTCCTACTCTCCCACCCCCTCGCGAGGGCAGTACCATCGGCGCTGAAGGGCTAAGCTTCCGGGTTCGGAATGGGACCGGGCGTTTCCCCGACGCTATGACCGCCGTAACAGTATCGAGTTGTCCAGGTCACCCCCTGGTTCCACGGTTGTGGTGGGGGGGTGGTGCCCGTTTCTCGGGAACCGCACAGTGGACGCGAAGCAGTGTTATTGACCAAACAGTGTTTGGTAGGTGTGTGAAGTTGTTGGCTTATTAGTACCGGTCAGCTCCGACAGTCTTTGGTCCTGTCTTCCACATCCGGCCTATCTACCCAGTGGTCTGGCTGGGTGCCTTCACCCCACGAGGGGGATGGAAACCTCATCTTGAAGCAGGCTTCCCGCTTAGATGCTTTCAGCGGTTATCCCTTCCGAACGTAG
>NZ_JBHTVC010000066.1:0-27611 GCF_042793275.1 Isoptericola sp. NPDC056578 | reverse complement strand
CTCGTGAGGTAGCCGACTACCTCACCGAGCTTCGAACTACCTCGGCAGATTCGGGACTACCTCGCGGAGCGGCGGACGATCGCGAGGACGCCGGCGCGCGCGGGCTCGGGGAGCTCCGGCACGAGGACGACGAGCGACTCGAGCAGCAGCCGCTCGAGCTCGTCGCGCGCGATGCCGCTGCCGCCCAGCCAGGCGGCGGTGACGTTCTCGACCAGGGCCACCCAGCCGCGGGCCAGGAGCTGGAGCCGGTTGCTGGGCGTGAACCCGATGACGCCGGCCGTGGTCGTCATGCGCTCGACGAGCGCGGTGCGGACGCGCTGCAGCGCGTCCTCGGTGGCGTCGTCGCCGGCGAGCGCGCCCCGCCAGATGTCCTCCCAGACGCGCCGGTGCGCGGTGACCGAGCCCAGGAACAGCGTCATCGCGTGCGCCGGACGGTCGGCGAGGGGACGATCGTCGGGTGCCAGCAGCGTCTGCTCCAGGTCGGACACCGCCTCGAGCGCGACCGTGCGGCGCAACGCCGTCGTGGACCCGAAGTAGTGGAAGACGAGCGCCTTGGACGCCCCTGCGCGGGCGGCGGCGGTCGCGGGCGTCAGCACGTCCAGCCCCGCCGCCTCCGCCTCGGCGACGGCCGCCTCGAGGAGCTGGCGGCGCCGGTCCGACGGCTCGTGGCGCGTGCGGGGGCGCGGGGCGGAAGAGGTCATGGCCACAGTTGTACGACGTTATTGACCGCCAGTCAACACCGGTCGTAGAGTTGTTGATTGCAAGTCAACAGTGTGTCGGGGGACGGGGAGCAGGGTGCGGATCACGCTGAGCGGGGTACGGGTCGAGGGGCGTCGGGACCCGATGCTGGAGGCCATGGACCTCGCCTGGTCGACGGGGGAGTGCCTGCTCGTCGCGGGCGAGCCCGGTCACGGGCACACCGCCCTCGCGCTCGTCGCGACCGGGAGGTTCGTGCCGTCGTCCGGCACCGTGCGCCTCGACGGCGCCGCCGTGCCGCCGTCCGCGCTGCGTGCCCGCACCGCCGTCGTCGACGTGCCCGGCATCAGCGAGCCCGACGACGCGCTGTCCCTCGCCGACGTCGTGGCCGAGGGCCTGGCCCTCGCCGGACGCCGGTCGCTGCCGCGGGACGTGTCGCGGTGGCTCGAGGAGCGCGCCCTCACGGAGGACCGCGGGCGCCGGGTGGACCAGCTGCCCGGCGTCGTGCGCACCGCCGTGCTCGCGGCGCTCGCCACCGAGAACCCCGACGTCAGGTTCGTCGTGCTGACGCTGCCCGACCGGCACGGCGGCGAGCCGTCCGGCTGGTGGGAGACGGCGCGCACGCTCGCCGCGTCCGGGCTCGGCGTGCTCGTGCAGTGCACTCGGTCGTCCGCCCGCGACCTGGGCGTCGACCTGCCGCCCGCGCGCGGCGCCACGCTGCACGAGCCGCCGCGGGTCGTGCTGCGCGAGGTGCCGGGCGCGCCCGTCGAGGAGCCCGCCGCGACCGCCGTCCTCCCGGTGGCCGGACCGGACGCCGAGCCCGCCGTTGAGCCTGAGCCCGCCGTCGGGCCTGAGCCCGCCGTCGAGCCTGAGCCCGCCGTCGGGCCTGAGCCCGCCGTCGAGCCTGAGCCCGCCACGGAGCCCGAGCCCGCCGCCGAGCCCGAGGTCGAGGACGAGCTGGAGCCGTCCCCCGACCCCGACGCCCGCGCCGAGGAGGAGCTCGACGACCCGCTCGACGGTGCGCCCCCCGGGGACACCCCGATCCACGACACCCCGATCCACGACACCCCGATCCACGACACCCCGATCCACGACACCCTGGCCGCGACACCGGCCGACGACGCGCAGGAGGAGGCCCGATGACCGCGGTCCGGCTCGCTCTCTCGGAGCTCCGGCGGCTCGCCGCCGGGCGCCTGCCGAAGCTCGCCATCCTCGCGATGGCGCTGATCCCCACGCTGTACGCGGGCCTGTACCTGTTCGCCAACCACGACCCGTACGGGCAGCTCGACAACGTGCCGGCCGCCGTCGTCGTGCAGGACGAGGGCACCACGACGACCGACGCGGAGACGGGCGAGACGACCGAGCGCGACTTCGGCCGCGACGTGGCGGACCAGCTGCTGGAGGACGGCGGGTTCGGCTGGGTCGAGACGTCCCAGGCGGACGCCGAGGCGGGCGTGCGCTCCGGTCGCTACGACGCCGCGCTGATCATCGGCCCGACGTTCTCCGCGGACCTGGCGTCGGCGGGCGAGTTCGAGCCGCAGCAGGCGAGCCTCACGCTCATCACGAACGACGCGAACAACTACCTCGCGGGCACCATCTCGGACACGATCGTGGGCAAGGTGCGCGACTCCATCGCGGAGGAGGTCGGCACGGAGGCCGCGGACACGTTCCTGCGCGGATTCGCGTCGATCCACACGAACCTCGCCGACGCGGTGGACGGCGCGAAGAAGCTGCTCACCGGTGCGACGACGCTGGACGACGGGCTCGCGGACGCGGACGACGGCGCGCACACCCTCGCCGACGGCGCGGCGCAGGCGGCCGACGGTGCCGCCACCCTGGACGGCAAGGTCGGCACCCTGGCGTCGGCGGTGGGCCGGCTCGACGACGGCGCGGGGCAGCTCGCGTCCGGCCTCGGGACGCTGCAGGACAAGACGGCGGACCTGCCCGCCCAGACGAAGAAGCTCGCCGACGGCGCGGCGCAGGTCGCCGACGGCAACGCGCAGGTGGCGCAGTACGGGCAGGAGGCCGCCCACGCGGCGGGGCAGGTGCTGCCGACCCTCGACGGCGCGCGCTCCGACGCGGCGGACGCCCTCGACCAGGGCCGGGCGGACCTGGACCAGCAGCTCTCCGACCTCTGCGCCCAGGTGCCGGACGACGCCGGCGATCTCGCGGCGCAGTGCGCCGACCTGCGCACCCAGGCGCTCGACCGCCTCGACGCCACACGCTCCGACGTCGACGGCGCCCTCGACGCCCAGCGCAAGGACGTCCGGTCGGCGGTGACGACGGTCGAGGGCGCGTCGGAGAAGCTCGACCAGCTCGCCGACGGCTCCCGGCAGGTGGCCGACGGCGCCGCCACGCTCGCGGGCGCGACGCCGCAGCTCACCGCCGGCATCGCGTCGGCGGCGGACGGCGCGGACCGGCTCGCCGACGGCACCGGGCAGCTCGCCGCCGCCACGCCCGCGCTCGTCGACGGCGTGCACCGGCTCGCGGACGGCACCGGCCAGGTCTCCGATGGCGCCGCGGAGCTCGCCTCCGGCACCACGAAGCTCGCGGACGGCTCCGGGGAGCTGAAGAGCGGCATCGCCGAGCTGCGCGACGGGCTCGCCGAGGGCCTCGGCCAGATCCCCGACCTGGACGACCAGACGCGCGACGACACGGCGTCGACCATCGGCAACCCCCTGGAGGTGCGCAACGACGCCCTGTCGTCGGCGGGCACCTACGGCGCCGGGCTCGCACCGTTCTTCCTGTCGCTGGCCACGTGGATCGGCGCGTACGTGCTGTTCCTGCTGGTGCGGCCGCTGTCCACGCGGGCGCTCGCCGCGGGCAGGTCGGGGCTCGCGACGGCGCTGGGCGGCTGGGCGACGCCCGCCGCGATCGGCGTCGTGCAGGTGGCGGCGATGTTCGCGGTGACGAAGTTCGCGCTGGACATCCAACCCTCCTACGGGCTGTTCACGGCGCTGTTCCTCGTGCTGGTGTCGGGCACGTTCGTCGCGATCCTCCAGGCGCTGAACGTCTGGCTGGGCGCGGCGGGCCAGTTCCTGGGGCTGGTGCTGATGCTGGTGCAGCTCGTCACCGCGGGCGGCACGTTCCCCTGGCAGACCATCCCGCAGCCGCTCAAGGCGATGCACCAGTTCATGCCGATGACCTACGCCGTCGAGGGCCTGCGCCAGCTGCTCTACGGCGGCAACCTCGCCACCGTCACGCGCGACGTCATGGTGCTCCTCGGCGTGCTCGTCGTCGCGCTGGCTCTCACGACCCTCGCCGCCCGCAGGCAGCGCGTGTGGACCGTGACCAAGCTGCAGCCCGAGCTCGTCCTCTGACCTCCCGCCTGTTCGGCAAGGGGCAGGATGGGCGGGTGGAGTTCCAGGACGTGGTGCGCAGACGGCGGATGGTGCGGCGGTTCACGGACGAGCCCGTGCCGCCCGAGACGGTGGACAGGCTGGTGCGCAACGCCGTGCGTGCCCCCAGCGCGGGGTTCTCGCAGGGCTGGTCGTTCCTCGTCCTGACGGAGCCGGAGGACCGCGAGCGGTTCTGGACGGCGGCCACCCCGGCGGACTCCGAGCGCGACATGTCCACCTGGCTCGCGGGCATGCGCACCGCCCCGGTGCTCGTCGTCGCGCTGTGCTCGAAGGACGCGTACCTCGGCCGGTACGCCGAGGCGGACAAGGGCTGGACCGACCGCGACGACGCGCGCTGGCCGGTGCCGTACTGGCACGTCGACGCGGGCATGGCGTCGCTGCTCATGCTCCAGACGGCGGTCGACGAGGGCCTCGGGGCCTGCTTCTTCGGCGTCGGCGCGGGCGAGATGCCGGCGTTCCGCGAGGCGTTCGGCATCCCCGACGCGTGGGTCCAGACCGGCGTCGTCGCGGTGGGCCACCCGGCCGACCCGGGTGCGGGCGCGACCGCCAAGGGCTCCCCGACGCGCCGGCGCCGCAAGCCGCCGGAGGACGTCGTGCACCGCGGGCGGTGGTGACGGCCCGTCAGCCCGCCGCGGAGCGGATCGCCGCCGCGAGGCCGGCCACCGCCTCGCCGACCCGCGCGTCGGCGAGGTTGCCGTACCCGACGACGAGCGCCTCGGCGCCGGGGTCCGCGGCCGAGACGCGGTAGCGGCGCAGGTCGGTGACGCCGACGTCGCGCGCGGCGGCGGCGCGGACGACCGCGGCGGCGTGGACGCCGTCGGGCAGCCCGAGCACGACGTGCAGGCCCGCCGCGAGGCCGCTCACGGGCAGGCCGGGCAGCGCGGCGTCGAGCGCGGCGAGCAGGGCCGCCCGGCGGCGACGGAACCGGCTGCGCGCGGCCCGCAGGTGCCGCTCGTAGCCGCCGTCCGTGAGGAACCGGGCGAGCGCGAGCTGGTCGAGGGTCGACGGTGCGGGGCCGCCCGCGTCGCCGCCCAGCCGCTCCCGCCAGCGCGGCGGCAGCACCAGCCAGCCCAGCCCGAACGCCGGGGAGACCGTCTTGCTGAGCGACCCGAGCAGTGCGACGCGCCCCGGGTCGTGGCCCTGCAGCGCGGCGACGGGCCGGCGGTCGTAGCGGAACTCGGCGTCGTAGTCGTCCTCGACCACCAGGCCGTCGACGGCGCGCGCCCACGACACGAGCGCGTCGCGCCGCTCCGGCGCGAGGGCGACGCCGGTGGGGAACTGGTGCGCCGGCGCGACCAGCGCGGCGCGGGCGCCGGTCCGCGCGGCGGCCACGGCGAGCGCGTCGACGTCCACCCCGCGGTCGTCGACGGGCACCGGCACGGGGACCAGGCCGGCGCCGCGCGCGACGTCGCGCAGCCGGCCCCAGCTCGGGTCCTCGACCAGGACGGCGCGGTGCCCGGCGGCGCGCAGCGCGCGGGCGAGGCGGGTCATGCCGTCGGTGGCGCCGTGCGTCACCAGGACGTCGTCGGGTCCGGCGCAGGTGGAGCGGGCCCGCGCCAGGTACTCGACGACGGCGCCACGGGTGGCCGGGTGGCCGGCGGGGTGCGGGGCGCCGAGGTCGGCGTCGGGGGTGTCGGCCAGGGCGTCGCGCAGCGCCCGCAGCCAGGCCGCCCGGGGCACGTGCCGCAGGTCCGGGACGCCGGGCGCGAGGTCCAGGCGGGCACGGCGCACGGGGGCGGCGTCGGTCGACGTCGGGTGCGCCGTCGCGTGCTTCGGCGTGGCGTGCGCGGCCGCCCCGGCCGCGATCCGCGTGGCCGACCCGACGCGGGCCTCGCAGAACCCCTCCGCGACGAGCTGGCCGTACACCTCCGTCACGACCCACCGCGACACGCCCAGGGTCTCCGCGAGGGCGCGCGACGGCGGCAGCGCCGCCCCTCCCGGGACCCGGCCCGCGTGCACGGCGTCCCGCACGGCGCGCTCGAGGCGCGCGACCAGCGGGGCGTCGTCGTCCCCGAGGTCGAGCACGGTGTCCCACGCGAGCACAGGATTGGTCTGGGCCATTGCCATGGAATTGGACGGTACACCCGTGCCGATTCGTTCGTAGCGTCGTGGGTGTCGGCCGGCGGACGGTCCGCCGGCCCCCACGACCCACACCCTGACAGGAGCACCCATGCGCTACCGCACGATCGGCGACGGCACCACGTCCTTCGAGGTCAGCACGCTGTGCCTCGGCACCATGTGGTTCGGCACCCGGACGGACGAGGAGACGTCCTTCGCGATCCTCGACCGCTATGTGGAGGCCGGCGGCACCTTCCTCGACACCGCCAACAACTACAACGGCTGGGGCGGAGGGCACGGCCGCGACAGCGAGGACGTCCTCGGCCGCTGGCTCGCCGCCCGGGGGAACCGCGGCGAGCTGCGGATCGCCACCAAGGTCGGCGCCGCGAAGAAGGACCCGAACCTGCCGCTGCAGAACGTCCCGCCGACCAACTTCCAGGGGCTGGGCGCCGAGACGATCGCCTGGGAGGCCCGCGAGAGCCTGCGGCACCTCGGCGTCGACCACATCGACGCGTACTACGGGCACGTCGACGACTACGACACCCCGCTCGCGGAGACGGTGGGCGCGTTCGGCAAGCTCCAGGCGGAGGGGCTCGTCGGGATCGCCGGCATCTCCAACGTCGCGCTGCACCGTGTCGTCGAGGCGCGCGAGGAGGCCGGTCGCCAGGGCGTCGCGCCCTACGGCCTGGTGCAGCAGCAGCTCACCTACCCGTACCCGCGGCCCGACGTCGGCCGGCACAACTGGGCGTCGTACGAGCTGCTGGACTACGCGGGCGCGGCGTCGGCGACCGAGCACCCGCTGGCGGTCGTCGCGTACTCGCCGCTGATGCAGGGCGCGCTGGTGCGCGACGACAAGCCCCTGTGGGACGGCTTCGACCACCCGACCACGCACGAGCGGCTGCGGGTGCTGCGCGAGGTCGCGGACGAGATCGGTGCCACCCCGAACCAGGTGGTGCTCGCCTGGCTCCTGGGCGGGGACGTGCCCGTCGTGCCGGTCGTCGGCGCGAGCAGCGTCGCGCAGCTCGACGAGCTGCTCGGCGCGGCCGAGCTCGACCTCGACGACGACGTGCGCGCCCGTCTCGACGCGGTGTGACCGGCGTGGCCCTGCCCGGTCACTCCAGCCACTCGGTGACGAACCGGTCGTTGGCGTGCACGTGCAGGGCCTCGTACACCTCGGGGCCGATCACCGTGAACTTGTGCGGCGTCCCGGCGGGGGCGACGAGGATCTGGCCGCCCACGGCGACCACCTCGTCGTCCCCCACCCGGAACAGCGCGCGCCCAGAGCGCAGGATGAACGTCTCCGTGTACGGGTGGCGGTGCAGGCGCGGGCCGACGCCGTCGCGGTCGAACCGCTCGAACATCACCGACACGGTGGACCCGTGCAGGTAACCCTCGAAGTCGGTGCCCGGCAGCGTGGACTGCTCGATCAGCTCGATGCTCGACTCGGTGCTCATGCCGGATGGACCGCGCCCGGGCGCGGAACTGAGCGGGGGTCCCACCACCCCGTGATCGGGGCTGTCCGCAGGTCGGGTGCACGCCTACGCGTCGTCGCCGGCGACGGCGAGCTCGTCGGAGCGGACGACGGCGCCTTCGCTCCCGGTGATCTCGACGGTCACCACGGCGCCGTCAGGGACGTCGTCGGGCACCGCGACCTGCATCTGGAGGTCGCCGGAGTCCGTGGCGACCACCTCGTCGGCAACCTCCGGCGCAGGGAGTGCCTCGCCGTCGACGAACACCTGTGCCGCCGTGATGCGCATCGGCTGCGTCGGCTCCCCGGAGCCGGTGTCGTCGCAGCCGACCACCATGGCTGTGCCCTGGAGCGTCACCACCTCGCCCGGAGCGGCCGCCTGCTGGGACCACGACAGCTCGGGTGGAGCGCAGGAGGCCGACGCCGCGGGATCGGCACCCGCGCAACCGGCCGTCGCGGCCAGGACGACCGCACCGATCGCGACCGTGGCCAGTGAGCTCCAGCGCCTCATACGCGGTCATCCTGCCACCGGCAGAGCCCGCGGACCGGAGGCCGCGCACGCTCGCGCTCAGCACGACTTCTCGGGGACGGATCCCGGGCCGCACAGCGGCGGCTCGGGTGCCGGTGCGTCGGCACGGACCGCCGTGGCGTCACGTCCCGCGCTGTCGGAGGTGTAGCCGACCAGCTCGACGCCAGGGATGCCGGCGAGGACCTGCCACAGTGCGCGGCGCAGCTCGGGGCTGGCGGGGCTGCCCTGCAGCAGGCTCACGGCCTGGCTCCACAGGTCCCGGTCGTAGCCGTGATCGCTCGCCGGCATCCCGGCCGTGAGCTGCTCGGTCAGGGCCGCGGGATCGGTCGGCAGCTCGTCGAGCTCGTCCCAGGTGAACTGCGGGTTCCCGCCGAACACCGGCGGGCCGCCACCTTCGACCGTGTCGGTGAGGTCGAGCACGCGCACGAGCGAGGGGTCCATTGTCGACTCTCCGTGCTCGGCGGCGGCAAGGGCCGCGGAGGTCTCGTCCTTCATGAGGAAGGTGTCCCGAGAGTGCCAGACCTCGCGGTCGTACGGGCCCAGGTCGTCGGCACCCATCCCCGACTCGGTCACCCGCTCGTGCACGTACCAGTACTCGCCGTCCCCGACGGGCTGGGTGGCGGCGCCGTCCGCGGCCTCGAGCAGCACGAGCTCCGCCGACGCAGGGGCGGTACCGAGGACACCGGCGGCGACGACGGCCGCGAGGGCCGTGCCGCCGGCGGCGGCGCGTGCCCACCAACGCCGTCGTGGCCTGGACGGGCGCGCTGCCGCCGGTGCGGCGGTCGTGATGCGCTCCAGGATCGCGTCGGCCCGTGCCTCCTCGGCGGTGCTGAGCGGCGCGTCTGGCACGGGGTTGGCGTCGGCGACGCGGCGCAGCGTCGGGTCCTCGGTCATCAGGTTCACGGCTGCGTTCCTTCCACGACTCGGGCGCCCGCTCGCCGGGCAGGCCACGGTGCGGGCTCGGGGTCAGGTCCGGGTTCGATGTCTGCCAGGAGATGCTTGAGTCGGCGGCGCGCCCGGGTCAGGCGCACCGAGAACGCGGCGCGCGTGCAGCCCAGGACCTGGGCGGCCTCACGGCCGGTGAGCCCGTCCCACGCCACCAGGGCCAGCGCTTCCCGGTCGGCGTCGCTCAAGCGGGCCCAGGCGGCGTGGAGGTCCACGGTCGTGGTGGCGAGGGCGATCGCGTCCTGCGGTAGATCACG
This sequence comes from Isoptericola sp. NPDC056578, assembly GCF_042793275.1. NCBI lineage: Bacteria > Bacillati > Actinomycetota > Actinomycetes > Micrococcales > Promicromonosporaceae > Isoptericola > Isoptericola sp. NPDC056578. The sequence goes on along the minus strand of NZ_JBHTVC010000066.1, from coordinate 18,299 downwards.
CTCTGCACCGATCCGTAGCGCGAGGCGATGCCGCCGGCCGTGGGCGCGACGATCCTCGGCCAGCACGTTGCGCGCGACGCCGAACAACCACGGGCGCACCTCGCGCGGCACGTCCGCCCACCGGTTCCACGCGATGGCGAAGACTTCCGCAGCCAGGTCCTCCGCGACGTCCGGGTCGGCGCGGCGCTGCACGAACCTCAGCCCGTCCGGGTACAGCGCTCGGAAGACCTCGCTGAACACGATGTCTGGGGGCGCCGTCACGGACTCATCCTCTGTCTCACACCCCTACATCGTTCCCAGACGCCCGAATGCAACACCGGCCTCCGTCGATTCTCACCGGGTCGGGCTCCGGGGATCGATCCCGCCTTGACCCGCCCCTCTCGATAGTTCATAGTTCATGATCAATAGACTAGGGATGTGGTCATGGACTCGTTGCTCGGCCTGCAGTTCCCCGCCGCCGTGGGCGTCGTCCTCGCCGGGGCGTCGCTCCTGGCCGCCGCCGCGTTGTGGTGGGACGGACAGCGAGCGGTCGCGCCGTCGGCGGCGGCTCGACGCGCGGCACGCCATGCCGCACTCACAGCCGGTGTTGGGACCGTGCCGCTGATCTTCGGCATCCTCTTGGTCCCGACGTACTACTTCGGGGGCTACCTGGCACTGGTGGGACACCGCGCGGCGGTGCTTCCCGTCGTGTCGCTGCTCGGTCTCCTCGCCGTTCACGCCGTCGGCGAGATGACCTGGCCGAGGCCGCGGGGCACGCAACGACAGGCTCGCCTCGTCGCGCGGACCGTGCATGACGTCGCACCTGGCCGACTGCGGCGGGCGGCAATGATGTGGCTGGCGGGAGCCGTCGTCGTCGCGGTCGGCTTCGGCCTGATGGCATCGGGCCCACGATCGGTCTCCCGCGTCGTCGGCCTCGACCAAGCCTTCACCGTGGACCCGTTCCCCGGCTGGCTGTGGACCGTGCCGATACTCGCCGCCTCGACGGCAGCCGTGGTGCTCACCGAGCTGGTGCTCCGCCTCGTCGCCTCGCGTCCGGCGATCGACGACGTCGACGAGGAGTGGGACATGTGGCTGCGTCGGCGCGTAGCACGCCGCATCCTGCGCTCCGTGCAGCTCGTCCTCGGATGGACCCTGGCCGGCCTGATCGCCGTGGGCGGCCTGTCGCTTCGCCGCCTCGGCCTCGGGTACGGCAGCGGAACCGCTGCGGGCGCATCTCCGAGCTCGGCGCACCTCGTCGCCGGTAGCACGTTGCTCCTTGCCGCCCTCGCTGTCGCGCTCCTCGCGCTGGTCGTGGCCGTCTGGCCGTCTCGTGACACGGCGCCCGCGGCGGCGATGGCCGACGACGAACCGGCGGAGGCGCAGGCATGAGCCTCGCCGTCCGGATCGACATCGCCTCCACCGTTCCTCACTACGAACAGCTCCGGGCGCAGATCGCCGCCCTCGTGACTGCCGGCGACCTCGCCGACGGCCAACGTCTTCCCACCGTGCGCGCTCTCGCCAACGACCTCGGCATCGCACCGGGCACCGTCGCCCGCACCTACCGCGACCTCGAGGCTGCCGGCATGGTGACCAGCAAGCGACGCGTCGGCACGCTCGTCACCGCGCCCGCAGCCACCCTCGACAGGGCCGCCGTCGCCCAAGCCGCGTACCGGTTCGTGCGGGTCGCTCGCGACCATGCCCTGACCGATGGCGAGATCCGCGACCTGATCGCTGCCACCCTTCTCAAGACGGCAACGGCCACCACGACCCAGGACGTACGTCGAGCCGACGTGGAGCACAAGGGATGACGCGGGCGAGCGTCGATGCTGTCACGCGGCACCCCGGAGGGCCTGAACTCCGGAGCGGGGTCGACAACCCCACCGACGGCCACCCCCCCGACAGCCCGGTATCGAGGTCCGCCGGCGCGCGGTGGCTTCAGTCGACGTCTGTCGGGACCATCAGCGCAGCACCCATGAAGGCAGCCATCGCCGCCCATCCGACGAGCGCTCCGGTGAGAGTGGCTCGCATCATCCTCGAGCCCTCCGCGGCGGTGGGACGCCCGACTCCGAGGCGTGCGAGCGCGAGCACGACCGCGCCCACGATCGGTGCCCAGGGGCCGAGGATCGCCACGCTCACCGACGCGGTCATGACCCCCAGAGCCGCCATGACGACGAGGGTGGCGCCCTCACGCTCACGACCGGTGTCGCGGACGACGTCTCCCTGGAGCCTCATGCGCAGATCATGGCTCCCGGCACCGCCGGTGCACCCGATGCCGAAGGGTGAAACTCGCGTCGCACACCGAACCGGCACAACCCCCGCCGGCCTCGGACTGACCGTCGGCGCCCGCCACGCGACCGGGCGGATGCACGGTGCGGTCGACGCCCTTGACCCTGACACTGACGTCAGGTCCTAGCGTCCAGCGCATGGAGATCAAGAATCAGACCGCCCTGGTCACCGGGGCCAACCGGGGGATCGGCCGGCACTTCGTGACAGAGCTGCTGCGGCGCGGAGCGGCGAAGGTCTACGCCGCGGCCAGGAACCCCGCGTCCGTCGACGTCCCGGGCGCGACGCCGCTCCGACTGGACGTGACGGACGACGACTCGGTGGCCGCGGCCGCCGCCCTGGCGCAGGACGTCACGGTCCTCGTCAACAACGCGGGCGTGGCGGCGCTGACCCCGTTCGTCGGCGGGGACCTGTCGGGCGCCCGCCGGGAGATGGAGGTCAACTACTGGGGCACGCTGCGGATGGTGCGCGCGTTCGCGCCGATCCTCGGCAGGAACGGTGGCGGCGGGATCCTCGACGTGCTGTCCCAGAGCTCGTTCCGGGCGTTCGGGTTCGCCGACACCTACGGGGCTGCGAAGGCCGCCGCGTGGCAGCTGACCAACGGTGTGCGGCTCGAGCTGGCCGGCCAGGGCACGCAGGTCACCGGGCTGGCCATGGCCCTCGTGGACACGGACATGTCGGACTGGGCCAGGGAGCAGGACGACTGGGCGCTCGCCGAGCCGCGCGACATCGTGCGCCAGGCGCTCGACGGCTTCGAGGCGGGTGCCTTCGAGGTGCTCGGTGACGAGATGACCCGCGAGTGGAGGTCCCGGCTCGGGGAGCCGGCCGAGGCGCTGTACCCGCAGGCGGCCACGGCGCCGGCAGGTCGCCGCTGATCGGCGGTCGGCCGGAATCCGCGCACGGGTCACGTCGTTGGCGCCGGTGTGCTGAGAATCGGTGAGGTGGCGGAACGTGCCGGCGTGAGCGTGCGCGCCCTGCGCTACTACGAGGAGCAGGGGCTGCTGGCGACCGTGCGGACCTCCGCGGGGCACCGGCTCTTCGACGAGACGGCCGTCGACCGGGTCCGGTTCTTCCAGCAGCTCTACGCCGCGGGCCTGACCAGCGGCAACATCGCCCAGCTGCTGCCGTGCGTCGACTCGGGGCACACCGACCACGAGCAGCGCGCGATGCTGCGGGAGCAGCGCGAGCGCCTCCGGGAGCGGCTGGACGACCTGACCGCGGCGATCGCCCGCCTGGACACCGTGATCGCCGCGACCGACACGCACCCCTGAGCCATCCGGGAGGACGCCAGGGAGGGCGTCAGGGGAGGGGCAGGTCGAGCCCGCGCCGCAGCCGGTCGCGGACGGCGCGGGGCAGCTCGCCCCAGTCGTCGATCGTGTCGAGGTCGACGGCGGTGCCCGGGCGGCGCACGACGACCGGCCGCAGGCCCGCGCGCCCCGCCTCGGTGACGTGCGCCGCCCGCGACGCCTCGCCGAACCGGAACCGGAACGGTGCAGCCGCGGGCAGCACCAGCAGGTTGGTCCCCGCCAGGTGCCGGTCGGTGGCGACGACGGCGGCGTCACCACGCCGTGCGTCGTCGGGAGCCGGCGCGCCCGCGGCGAGCAGGGCCGCGACGTCGTCGGTCGTGAGCAGCGGCAGATCGGCGTGCGCGACGAGCAGCCGGTCCGCGCGGCGCTCGAGCGCCGCCTCCCGCCCGACGTCGAGAGCCGCGTTCAGGCCCGGCCGGTCCGGCGGCTGCGGGACCACCTCGACGGCCGGGCCGCCGCCGTGGAGGAGCCGGTCCAGGGTCTCGACGACGAACGGCACGTCGGCGGTGACGACGAGCACGCCGTCGACGCCGTCCGCCGCCAGCAGGACGGCGACGACGTGCCGGGCCAGCGCCGCGACGAGCCGGCGTCGCGCGGCCGGGTCGAGCGAGGACGCCAGCCGTGACTTGCCCGAGACGCCGTCGCGCAGCGGCACCAGCGCGATCGTGCGGACGGGGCCGGCGCCGTCCGGTGCGCTCATCCGAGGGCGAGCAGGTCGCGGGCGAGGCGCTCGCGGCCGGCGGCGCCGCCCATGATCGTGTCGGTGACGAGCACCTCGACCCCCAGCTCGCGGATCGGGCCGGCGAGGTCGGCGTCGGCGTCGTCCACGACCATGACGTCCACCAGGTCGGCGTACAGCCGGGCCACGCCCAGCGCGGACACCTCGTGCCCCAGCGTCTCCAGGATCTGCGCGGCGGGGCCCTTGATCGCCTGCCCGCCGACGATCGGGCTCACGGCCACGCGGCGCGCGGGCGAGGCCAGGACGGCGTCGCGCACCCCGGGCACGGCCAGCACCGGCTCCACCGACAGGAACGGGTTGGACGGCGCGACGACGAGCAGGCCCGCACCCGCGACCGCGTCGAGCACGCCGGGCGCGGGCCGCGCGGCGGTGACGCCGTCGAGCTCGGTGCCCAGCACCGCGTCGGCGTGCTGCCGGCGCACGAAGTACTCCTGGAACGCGACCCGCCCGGACGGCGTGTCCACGAGGGTGCGCAGCCGGTCGTCGGTCACCGGCAGCAGCCGCGCCCGCACGCCCAGCGCCGCAGCGAGCCGCGCCGTCACCGCGTGCAGCGGCCGCCCCTCGCGCAGCGCGGCCGTGCGCACGACGTGCGTCGCGAGGTCACGGTCGCCCAGCGTGAACCACGTGTCCTCGCCGAGCCGGGCGAGCTGGTCGAGCGTCGTGTACGTCTCGTCGGTCAGCCCCCAGCCGCGGGTCTCGTCGTTGAGGCCGGCGAGCGTGTACATGACCGTGTCGAGGTCGGGGGAGACGAGCAGCCCGTGCCGCTCGGTGTCGTCGCCGACGTTCACGACGACGGTCAGGCCGCCGGCCGGCGTCGGGGCGCCATCGTCGGGCAGGGCCAGGGCGAGGCCGTGCGCCAGGCGGGCGCCGCCGACCCCGCCGGCGAGAAGGGTGACGCGTGTGCTCACCCGACGAGCCTACGGTCCTCGCCGACGGTCGTGGACGTGCAGGATGGGGGCATGGCCGTCTTCGCTTTCTCCGTCGCCCCGCTCGGCGCGGGCGAGTCCGTGGCGGACGCCGTCGCCGCCGCCGTCCGCATCGTCCGTGAGTCCGGGCTCCCCACCCGGACGACCGCGATGTTCACCGAGATCGAGGGGGACTGGGACGAGGTGATGCCGGTGATCCAGCGCGCCACGGAGGCCGTCGGGGCGGGCGGGCACCGGGTGTCGCTGGTGCTCAAGGCGGACATCCGGCCCGGGTACACCGGGCAGCTGGACGCGAAGGTCGCCCGGGTCGAGGAGCGGCTCGCCGACGACGGCGGCGCAGGTCACGCCTAGCCCGCCGACCGCCGACCGGCCTCGCCGCGGGCGACCTGGCGCGCCGACGCGCGCCTGAGAGCCCGCTGTGGTACACGCCACGTCGCGGGGGCCTTAGGCTTGCCCCGGGATCCGGCCGCCGGGGTCGGTTCCGATCCAGGAGTGGTGTGCAATGCCCCTGTTCGAGGTCGATGCCCAGAGGCCCCTCCTCGTCCAGTCCGACCGGTCGCCCGCGGCAAGCTCCCAGGGCGTCGGGACCACCGCCCACCGGGTGGTGGACAGTCACATCGACGGTCTGCTCGGCGAGCAGATCTTCCCGGTGAGCCCGGGCGTGGGCCCGGACGAGCCGCACCTGCTCGCCCTCGACGCGACCGGCTCGCCCGTCGTCGTCGAGCTCGTCGCCGACCTCGACCGCACCGCCCTCACCCGCGCGCTCGACCACGCCGGAGCCGCCGGCCGGCTGACGCGCGGCGCCCTGGCCGAGCGGTACCACGGCGGGCCGGCGGCGTTCCACCGGGACGTGGCGGCGTTCTACGACAGCGTGCCCATCACCCGCTCGCAGCCGGGGCGCAGCAGCGCCCGGCTCATCGTCATCTGCCAGGAGGCGAGCGAGGAGATCCTCAACGCCGTCGACTTCCTGCGCCAGCCCACGATGCCCGTCGAGGTGCTGAAGATGGGCGTGGTGCACAGCGCGGACGGGCGCCGCTTCGTGGACGTGTCGCCGCTGGTGATCCACCCCGCGTCCGCGCCGTCGGCCCCGAGCCTGTCCGCACCCGCCGCCCCGGCGGCGTCGAGGGACACCGTCGCCACGCCCGACGACGACGCCTCCGCGCGGACGGACGAGGCGTCCGCCCGCGTCGACCCCGAGACCTTCGCCGAGGGGGTGGCCGTCGGGCTCGCGCTGGGCGGGAAGATGCCCGCCACGGTCCAGGCACCCCGGGACAAGGTGGAGTCGGCCCCGCCGTCGCGGACCCGCCGCCGGGCCGCGCGCCCGCGGTCGGCCGAGGAGGGCCCGTCCGAGGCAGCCCTCCCGCGAGGCCCGCTGCCCGTGCCGGCGGCTCCCGTGCCCGCCCCGCACGCCCCCGTCCCCCCGCCGCCGTCGCCGGGCCCGGTGCCTGCGCCGGGCCGCGGACCCGGCCTCGACGACGACCTCGACATCACCCGCGAGCGGCCGCCGCTCCCCGGCGGCGCCCCGCGTCGCCGCTCGCGCTCGGACCGCTTCACGTCGCGACCGGAGCTCGACGGGTCGGTGTCGGACTACGGGCGCCAGGACTTCGGCGGTCAGGGCTTCGGTCGTGAGGACCTCGGTCGTGAGGACCTCGGGCGCCGGGACTTCGGTCAGGCGTTCGCGGAGGTGGCGGCACCCGCGTTCGACCTGCCGGTGCCGGAGCCGCGCTGGTCCGGCGTCGAGGACGACCTCCCCCGCCTGCAGGTGCCTCCGCTCGAGCCGCCGCGCCTGCGCACGCCGCCGTCCGACCCGTTGGAGCCGGGCTGGACGCCCGCGCCGCACGACCACGGCTACGACCCGCTGACGTCGCCCGTCCCGCCCCCGCCGGAGCCGCTCGCGGCGCCCGGGCCGTGGGCGCCGCCGCCCGCCGCGGGCGACGACGAGGTGGACCACGACCTCGTCGCGCTGGCCGGCACACTGGTGCACCCGACGACGATCGTGTGGTCGCGTCCGCGCCGCCGGCAGTACTTCGAGGCCGTGCTGCACCGGGACGGCGCCATCCAGCTCGCCGACGGTTCCCGCTACTGGCACCCGGACCACGCGGCGTCCGCAGCCTCGGGCTCGCCCACCGCCGACGGGTGGAGCGTGTGGCGCCTCGGCGCCGAGGGCCCGACGCTCCTGGACGCCTTCCGGCACCGTTTCGCCTGAGCCCGGAGGCGGCTCACCGCACCGCGGGGGTCAGGGCAGGACGACGATCTTGCCCGTCTGCTCGCCGGCCGCGAGGCGGGCCAGGCCCTCGCCGACGCGCGCGAGCGGCACGACGGAGTCGATGACGGGCCGCACGCCGGTGCGGGCGACGAACCGCACGAGGGCGGCCAGGTCGTCCCGGGAGCCCATCGTCACGCCCTGCACGCGGATCTCGTTGAAGAAGACGCGGGTGAGCTCGGCGGGCGGGGCGTCGCCGGACGTCGCGCCGCAGACGACGATCGTGCCGCCCGGCCGCACGGAGCGCACGGAGTGCGCCCAGGTGGCCTGGCCGACGGACTCGATCACCGCGTCCACGCGGGCCGGCACGCGGGCGCCCGACTCGACGACGTGCGCGGCGCCCAGCTCCAGGGCGCGCTCCCGGCGCTCCGCGGAGCGCGAGGTCACCGTCACCTCCAGGCCGGCCGCGGCGCCGAGCACGATCGCCGCGGAGGCGACGCCGCCGCCCGCGCCCTGCACCAGCACCCGGTCGCCGGGAGCGAGGCCGGCCGCGCCGAACAGCATCCGGTAGGCGGTGAGCCAGGCCGTGGGGAGGCACGCGGCGTCCTCGAACGACAGGTCGTCGGGGAGGGGCACCAGGTTGTGGATCGGCACCGCGACGTACTCCGCCAGCGTGCCGGGGTAGTGCTCCGACAGCAGCGTGCGGCGCTCGGTCGGCCCGACGCCGTGCCCGTCGGCGCCGATCACGCCGTGCAGGAGCACCGGCGAGCCGTCCGCGGCGGTGCCCGCGGCGTCGGTGCCGAGGATCATCGGGAGCTGCTCGGCCCGCAGGCCCACCCCGCGCAGGGACCACAGGTCGTGGTGGTTGAGCGTGGCGGCACGCACACGCACCGTGGTCCAGTTCTCCCGCGGCTCGGGTTCGGGCCGCTCGCCCACCTCCAGGCCGTCGAGGGGGGAGTCGGGCGAGAACCGGGCGACGGTGGCGGCGAGCATACGCACCAACCTACTGGTGGTCGCCGGTGGTGGGCGGACCTGGAGGCCGGACCGGGCGATGCCCTAGGTTGTCCGCCATGCCGATCGATGGGCCCACCGGTGGGGTCGAGGACGAGCTGGCCGCGGCGCGCGCCTCCGTCGTCGAGCACGCGCAGCAGTCGGCGCGTCGCCTGGTCGCGGGCCGGGAGCTCGCCGCGTCGGAGGAGGCCCTGGCGGAGGCGCGGGCCTCGCTCGCCGACGAGACGGCCGACGTCGCGCGGCTGGAGTCCCTGAGCCTCGTGCGCGTGTGGGCGGCGCTGCGTGGCGACCGCGCGCAACGGCTCGACGCCGAGCGTGCCGAGCAGCAGGCGGCCGAGTACGTCGCCGCGACGGCGCAGGCACGGCGGGCCGCCGCGGAGCGCGAGGTGCGCGTCGTCGACGCCGGTCTGGCCGCCCTCGGCGACGTGCAGGCCCGGTGGCACGCCGCGCTCGCGGCGAAGGAGGCGTGGGTGCGCGGTGCCGGCGGCCCGGGAGCGGCCGAGCTGGCAGCGGTGGCCGAGCAGGTGGGCGGATGGCGCGCCCAGCAGGTCGAGATCGGTCAGGCCCAGGTGGCCGCCGAGAGGGCCGCGCGGGCGCTGGCCGCGGCGGCGGACGAGCTGCGCGACGCCGACGGCTGGTCCACCTACGACACGTTCTTCGACGGCGGCATGCTCGCGAGCATGGTCAAGCACGACAAGATGGACCGCGCCGCGGGCCTGCTGCGCGAGGCGGACGCGGCGCTGCGCCACCTCACCGTCGAGCTGGGCGACCTCGGCGAGCAGGGCGTCGGCGGGGTCGGCGTCGACGGCCTCACCCGCACGCTCGACGTCTGGTTCGACAACATCTTCACCGACTGGTCGGTGCGGAACCGGATCGCCGAGGCCCGCGACCGGGTCGCGGGCGCGGGCCGCGCCGTCCACGGGGTGCGGCAGCGTCTCGCCGAGCGGGGCGCCGCCGCCGACGCCGAGCTCGCGGCGCTCGCCGCCCGGCGGGAGAGCCTGCTCGTCGGATGACCGGAGAGGCCGCCGGGCCGCGTCGTCAGGGGGCGCCGACGTCGAACATCCAGGTGATGCCGTACCGGTCGGTCACCTGGCCGTAGAAGTCGCCCCACGGCGCCTTGTCGAACGGCATCGCGTCGGTGCCGCCCTCGGCCAGCTTCGCGTACGCGCTCGCGACGTAGTCGTAGTCCTCCGGCCCGCCGGTCAGTGCGACCGTGACGCCGCTGGTGGGCGCCACGTACGGCATCATCGAGCCGGTGTCGGCGGCCATGAGGGTGAGGCCGGACGGCGTCTCGAGCTGGCCGTGCATCACGAGGTCCTTGTCGGCGTCCTCGATCGGCATGCCGGAGTCCGCGGGCATGTCGCCGAACCGGCTGACGTCGAGCTCGCCGCCGAGCACGGACCGGTAGAACTCCAAGGCCTCGGCGGCCTGGTTCCTGAAGCTGAGATACGGGTTGAGCCGGACCATGGGGCGCCTCCAGCAGCGCTGCGGTGTGGCTGGCCGCGCGGGTCGGCGGCCACGTCCACGCTAGGCGCGGCCGCCGACGCACGCGCGGCCACCGGCGTCCGGTCCCTCAGAGCATGTCCAACGGCACGGGCCCGTCCGGGGGCGGGAAGGCGGCGTCGAGCTCGGCGAGGTCCTCGGCGCCCAGGCGCAGGTCGCGCGCCGCGGCGTTGTCGCGCACGTGCGCGGCGGACCCGGACCGCGGGATCGCGACGACGCCCTCGCCCGCCAGCACCCACGCGAGCGCGACCTGCGCCGGGGTGGCGCCGTGCCGCCGGGCGACCTTCCGCAGCGCGGGGTTCCCGAGGATGCGCCCCTGCTCCACCGGCGAGTAGGCCATGGTCACCACGCCGCGCTCCCGGAGGAACGGGAGCAGGTCGTGCTCCGGCCCGCGACGGGAGAGGTTGTAGAGCACCTGGTCGGTCTGGCACGTGCTGCTCAGCCCGCCGGCGACGCCGTCGAGCTCGCGCAGGTCGTCGACGTCGAGGTTGCTGACGCCCCAGCCGAGCACGTCGCCCGCCCGGACCAGCGCGTCGAGCGCGGCCGCCGTCTCGGCCATGGGTACCCCGCCGCGCCAGTGCAGCAGGTAGAGGTCGAGCCGGTCGGTGCCGAGCCGCCGCAGGCTGGCCCGGCACGCCTCCACGGTGCCGCGCGCGTCCGCGTTCCACGGATAGACCTTGCTGACCAGCACGACGTCGTCGCGACGCCCGGCGACGGCCTCGCCCACCAGCTCCTCGGCCGCCCCCTCGCCGTACATCTCGGCGGTGTCGATCAGGGTGAGCCCCAGGTCGAGGCCGGTGCGCAGCGCGGCCAGCTCGTCGGCACGGCGGGACGGCGTCTCGCCGAGGTACCAGGTGCCCTGGCCCAGCGCCGGCACGGTGCGTCCGTCGGGCAGGGTGACGGTGTCGCTCATGCCTCGATCATGCCGCGCCCCGGGCGCCGCCGGTCAGCCGGCCTCGCTCTCGTCGATGTTCGCGCCGGCCAGGAAGTCGGCGACGATGGGCCCGAGCTGGTCGAACTCGATGAGGAAGCCGTCGTGCCCGAAGTCGGACGTGACGATCCGCAGCGGCTCCGCCCCGGGCAGCCACGCCGCGATGCGGCTCGCCTGCTCCGGCGGGAACAGGCGGTCCGAGTCCACCGCCACGACCAGCGCCCGCGACGTGATCTGCGACAGCGCCGACTCGACGCCGCCGCGGTCGCGCCCCAGGTCGTGGCTCAGCATCGACTCGGTGAGCACCAGGTAGGAGTTGGCGTCGAACCGGCGCGCGAGCTTGTCGCCGTGGTGGTCGAGGTACGACTGCACGGCGTAGCGCCCGTCCTCGAGCGGGTCCTCTCCGCCCTGCGGCAGCCGCCCGAACCGCACGTCGAGCTCGGCCGCCGTGCGGTAGGTGGTGTGCGCGATCTGCCGGGCGATGGCGAGGCCGGTGTCCGGCCCGTCCCCGTCGGCGGCGTCGTAGTAGTCGCCGCCACGCCAGCGAGGGTCGGCCCGGATCGCGCCGAGCTGCGGGTGCGCCCAGGCGATCTGGTCGCCCGACGTCTGCGCCGTCGTCGCGATGGCGGCGACGCCCTCCACCGCGATCCCGGCCTCGGGGCCGAGCAGCGCCCACTCCAGCACCCGCAGCCCGCCCATCGACGCCCCGACGACCAGCGACCAGCGCTCGACGCCGAGCTGGCGGGCCAGCTCGATCTCCGCGGCGACCTGGTCGCGCGTCGTGATGCGGGGGAAGCGCCCGCCCCACGGCCGGCCGTCGGGGGCCGTGGACGCCGGGCCGGTGGTGCCCTGGCAGCCGCCCAGCACGTTGGGCGCGACGACGAACCAGCGGTCGGTGTCGATGGGCGCACCGGGGCCGATCATGTCGGCCCACCAGCCGGCGGTGGGCTGGCCGGGTCCGGCGCCGCCGGTGACGTGCGCGTCGCCGGTGAGCGCGTGCAGCACGAGGACGGCGTTGGAGCCGTCGGCGTCCAGCTCGCCCCACGTCTCGTACGCCACCCGCACGTCGGGCAGCACGCCGCCCGCCTCGAGCTCGACCGCCCCGACGTCGGCGAACTTCCTCCCCGCCACCGGGTCGCCCTCGCGCCACGCGCCGGTGGCGGGCACCGGCGGCTTGACCTGCGCCCGCGAGTCGGTCGCCGGGCGGGACGTCATCGGGCGGACGGTCGGAGCGGTGCCGGAGCGGCGCCCGCCCACCGACGGCACGGTGGCGGCGACGCCGCCGCCGCACCGCGCCGACGGGCCGGGCACCGCCGTCACGCGGCGGCCTCGTCGTCGGACGTCGCGCCGTCGGTCGCGCCCGCGACGACGTCCGCCGCCGCGGCGAAGCCGAGCTCGAGGTCGGCGAGGATGTCCTGGACCCCCTCGAGGCCGACGGCGAGCCGCACCAGGGCCGGCGTCACGCCGGACTGCGCCTGCGCCTCCGGGGTGAGCTGCGAGTGGGTGGTCGACGCGGGGTGGATGACCAGCGAGCGCACGTCGCCGATGTTCGCCACGTGCGAGTGCAGCTGCAGCGCCGAGACGAAGGCGCGGCCGGCGGCGTTGGCCAGCTCCGGGTCGGCGACGTCGAGCTCGAACGCCACGACCGCGCCGGCGCCCTTCGGGGCGTACCGCCGCGCGTTGTCGTGCCACGGCGACGACGGCAGCCCGGCGTAGTGCACGAGGCGCACGTCGGCGCGCTCCTCGAGCCACTCGGCCACGTGCTGCGCGTTGGACACGTGCCGCTCCACCCGCAGCGACAGGGTCTCGAGGCCCTGGGCGAGCAGGAAGGCGTTGAACGGGGCCACGGCGGGGCCGAGGTCGCGCAGCAGCTGGACGCGCGCCTTGAGCACGAAGGCGAGGTTGGCGCCGAGCGCGGATCCCACGCCGAGGTCGCGGGCGTAGACGAGGCCGTGGTAGCTCTCGTCGGGCTGGTTGAAGCCGGGGAAGCGCTCGGGCTGCGCGGCGTAGTCGAAGGTGCCGCCGTCGACGATGACGCCGCCGATGGCCGCGCCGTGGCCGCCGAGGTACTTCGTGGCCGAGTGCACGACGACGTCGGCGCCGTGCTCGATCGGGCGCACCAGGTACGGGGTGGCGATCGTGTTGTCCACGATGAGCGGCACGCCCACCTCGTGGGCGACGGTCGAGACGGCGGCGATGTCGAGCACGTCCGCCCGGGGGTTGGGGATCGTCTCGGCGAAGAACGCCTTGGTGGTCGGCCGGGCCGCCGCGCGCCACGACTCGGGGTCGTGCGGGTCGTCGACGAACGTGGTCTCGATGCCCAGCTTCGGCAGCGTGTGGCGCAGCAGGTTGTAGGTGCCGCCGTACAGGCTCGGGCTGGCGACGAGGTGGTCGCCGGCCTGCGCGACGTTGAGGATCGCGAGCGTCTCGGCGGCCTGCCCGGACGCGACGAGCAGCGCGCCGACGCCGCCCTCGAGGTCGGCGACGCGCGCCTCGACGGCCTCCTGCGTGGGGTTGCCGATGCGGGTGTAGATGGGGCCGAGGTCGGCGAGCGCGAAGCGGTCGGCGGCGACGTCGGCGCTGGGGAACTCGAACGACGTGGTCTGGTAGATCGGCAGCGCGCGGGCCCCGGTGACGGGGTCGGGGGTCTGGCCGGCGTGGATCTGGCGGGTCTCGAAGGTCCAGCTGGAGGTCATGACGTGCTCCTGGGTGGCTCGGGTCGGGCGCTGTTCGGGCTCGGTCGGCGGTGATCGGGCCGCGGCGGGAACCAGGAGGCCTGCGCGTCTGGGGCGGGCCGCGGCGGTCGGCTGCGCACGCGGAGCGGATGGCTGGGTCGACGAGCGGCCGCAGGCAGGCGAACGTGCGCGGTGGTCAGCGGCACATTCGGCGGGTCATGCGGACGACCGTAGCCCGGCGGCGTAGCGCGCGACACCCGTGTCTCGCTATTCGGGACCAGAATATGGACGGCGTGTCGCCTTGCCAGGCGCGTCCCGACCGTCCCCTCGGGTGGCGGTCCCCGTCGCCCGGGGCGAGTCTGGGCGAGGTTGCCCGGAGAACATCTGCCGGTCAGCGCGTCCCGAGGGAGGAGCAGGACATGCCGCGCACCCGTCGTGCCGCCAGGGTCACCTCGTGGGTCGCCGTCGCGCTCCTCGGCGGAACGCCCGTCGTCACCGGGGGCGTCGCGTGGGCGGAGCCACCGTCCGACGACGACGTCGCGGCCGCGCACGCCGCGGCGGACGCCGCCGCGCTCGACGTCGCCGGGGCGCAGTCGCGGCTGGACGCGATCCGGGCCGAGCTCGGGCGTGCCGAGGCCGCCGTCCAGACCGCCGCCGAGGACTACGCGGAGGCCCGCGAGGCGCTCGCCGACGCGAAGCGCGAGACCGCCCAGGCGCGCGAGCGGGCCGACCGCGCCCAGCGGGCCGAGGACGCCGCCCGGGGCACGCTCGCCGAGGCGTACCGCACCACGGCGCGCGCGAACGAGAACGGCCTGGGCCCGCTCGACGTCGTCGCGGGGGCGCGCGACGTCGGCGACGTGGTGTCGGGCGAGGCCGCGCAGCGCGCGGTGGACCGGAAGGTCGCGGGCGCGCTGGCTCTGCAGGCGGACGTGCGGTCCGCCGCGCGCAACGCGGACGCCCGCTGGCAGGCCGCCCGCGCCGCGCAGCAGGACGCGAGCGCCGCGGCCGAGGCGGCCTTCGCCACCGCGCGGCGCACGGCCGCCGACCTCACCGCCCGCACCGCCGCCGCCGAGGACGAGCGCGACCGCCTGTTCGCGCGCCTCGCCGACCTGCGCAGCACCAGCGTCGAGCTCGAGCGGCAGCGCGAGGCCGACCGGCAGGAGCGGGCCGCCGCCGCGAGCGAGGCCGCCGCGCGGGAACGGGCCGAGGACGCCGCGTCCTCGGGCGGTTCGTCGGGCACGTCCGAGACGACCGCGGACCGGGCGGCCGCCCCCGACGCGCAGGCCGACCCGGAGCCCGAGCGACCGCGGTCGGGCGGTACGGACGACGGTGCGCGGGCCGACGACGAGCGGCAGGCCGAGCCCGCCCCGCAGCCGACGCGCACCCGCGAGCCCGCCCCGGACCCGGACCCGGCGCCGCGGCCCGACCCGAAGCCCGACCCGCCGCCGGTCAGCGGCGTCGGCCAGGGCAGCGCCGCGCAGGGCCGCGAGGCGCTCGCGTGGGCACGCTCGAAGATCGGGACGCCGTACCAGTGGGGCGGCGACGGCGACCCGGGCTACGACTGCTCGGGGCTGACCTCGGGGGCGTGGAACGCCGCGGGCGTGTGGATCACGCGCACGTCGCGGTCGCAGTACCTCACCGTCGGCAAGGTCTCCTACGACCGCATGCGCCCGGGCGACCTCATCTTCTACGCCAACGACACGTCCGACCCGTCGACCATCCGGCACGTGGCGGTCTACGCCGGCGGCGGGATGATGGTCGAGGCCCCGCGCCCCGGCATCGACGTCCGCGAGACCCCCGTCCGCTGGGACGAGGTCATGCCGTACGCCGGCCGCCCGTAGCACCGCGGTCACGGCGTTCCGGCGTGACCGTCGCTCCGCAGATTTCACCCGCTGTCACCCGTTTCCCCCCAGGACGACCGCCGCTATCGTCCAGCCAGTCCTCAGAGAGCGGGAGCGTGCGTGAGCGGGAAGCGCGGCCGGGCCGGGTCGGTCCTCATGACGGTGCTGGCGGCGTTCGGCCTGGTCGCAGGGGGTCTTGTGCCGCCCGCGACCGCCGACCCCGGGGGCAGCGAGACGACGGTCACCGTCGCGAGCGCGCAGTGGTGGCAGGGCCAACGGGTGCCGCTCGAGGCGACGGTGACCCACGACGGCGTCCCCCTGGAGAACGCTCCGCTGGCGGTGTTCGTCGACGGGCGGTTCCAGGCCCCCACCGTCCGGCCGCCGACAGGCACGGGGACGCTCTACTTCGTGTCGGGCCTCGTGCCGCCGGGGCGCCACGTCGTCGAGGTGCGGCACATGGACTACGACGCCCCCGACTACGGGGAGCCAGGTTCCTGCAGCTGCTTCTCGTCCGCCTCGGTCGAGGTCGAGGTGCTCGACCCCGGCACGATGCTGACGCCGGCCTCGTGGTTCTACGGCGACCGCACGACGCTTCACGTCGCGCTGCCGGGGCCGTCCGATGCCTGGTCCGGGACGATCGAGACGTTCGGCGGCCTGGAGAGCGCCCCGATCGTGGACGGGGCGGCCGACCTCCCGCTCGGCGGGAGGGCGGTGCAGCCAGGCTCGATGATCTGGCTCTATCAGCGGTCCGACACCGGCAGGCTGCTCTCGACCTGGGCGCTCCCTGTGGACGTCCGCACCAGGACCACGACCCTCGAGGCCACGCTGCCGGGCACGGTGCGACAGGGTGCGGTGGTGACCGTCCCTGTCCGCGTGAGCTCCCCCGACGGAGGGAAGCCGCAGGGCACGGTGGCGGTGGAGTACACCCGGAGCGGCACGGCCGTGCAGGTCGCGCGCGCGACGCTCACGGACGGCCGCGCGGCGGTGAAGGTGGCCGTGGACAGGATCCCGACGGGGACGCGCACGCTCACCGTGCGCTACACGCAGAGCGACGGCCAGGCGCCCTTCAGCTTCGCCGGGTCCGTGCACACCCGCTCCGTGACCGTCCTGCCCCGCCGGGCGACACAGGTCACCACGTCGACGGGCGACTCCTGGACCTACGCGAAGTCCCGGAAGGTGACGGTGCGCGTCGCGGCCGCCGGCGCCGACCCGGACGGCCGGGTCGAGCTGTGGGCGGGCAGGACGAAGGTCGCGTCCGCGCGCGTCGTCGACGGCCGGGGCACCCTCGCCGTCGGGGCGACGAGGGTGGAGCCGGGGCGTCGGAGCCTCACCGCGACGTTCGTGCCGGCCGTCGCCACCGACGCCCCGTCGAAGCGGTCGTGGACCCAGCAGGTCCGGAAGGCGCCCGCGACCGTCCGCCTGACGATGGACCGGACGCGGTTCCGCGCGGGTCGGCCGCTCGGCGGGGCCGTGCACGCGACGGTTCGCGTCTCCGTCCCGGGCCTCGCGGAGACCGGGGCCCTGTGCCTGCAGACCCGCCAGCCCGGACGGCCGTGGTCGGAGTGCTGGATCCCGGGCAGCGGGCCGCTGCGCTCCTCGCACCACGGCGTGAAGCGGACCAAGGTGCCCTCTGCGGCGCTGGTCCGGTTCCACGGCCCCGAGCGGGGAAAGATGTACGTGCGGGTCACGTACACCTCCCGCGACCCCGACCTCGTGGCGGGGGCGTCGCGGACGGTGACGACCGTCTGGCGGTGACCGTCGACGGCGCGGCGGGCTACGGACGGACCAGCACCTTGGTGGCGCGGCGCTCGTCCATCGCGGCGTACGCCTCGGCGACGTCGGCGAGCGGCAGCTCCAGGTCGAAGACCTTGCCGGGCACGATCGCGCCGGACAGGACCTCGGGGAGCAGCGTCTCCATGTAGCGGCGCGCGGACGCCATGCCGCCGCCGATGGTGACGTTGCGGTCGAACAGGCGCCGCACGCTCAGCTCCGGGCCGCCGTTGGGGACGCCGACGAAGCCGACCCGGCCGCCGCCGCGCACGACGTCGAGCGCGGTGTCCATCGACTGCTTGGTGCCGACGCACTCGAGCGCGGCGTCGGCGAGGTCCCCGCCGAGCAGGTCGCGCACGGCGGCGAGGCCCTCCTCGCCGCGCTCGGCGACGACGTCCGTGGCGCCGAACTCGCGGGCGAGGGCCGCCCGGTCGTCGTGGCGGCTCATCGCGATCACCCGCTCCGCGCCCAGGAGGCGGGCGCCGATCACGCCGGAGAGCCCGACGGCGCCGTCGCCGACCACGACGACGGTGTCGCCCGCGGAGACGCCCGCGGAGAACGCCGCGTGGTACCCGGTCGACATCACGTCGGCGAGGGTGAGCAGGTGCGGCACGAGACCCGCGGCCTCGAGCTCGGCCTCCGGCCGCCCCACGGGGAACAGGGAGTGCTGCGCGAGCGGGATGCGCACGCGCTCGCCCTGGGCGCCGTCGACCGGGTTCCCCCAGCGATCGGTGGAGCCGAACCCGGTGACGACGTCGCAGGCCGCGGGGTAGCCGGCCCGGCAGGACTGGCACTCGCCGCAGCTCATGGTGAACGGCAGGACCACGAAGTCGCCGACCTGCGCCGACGTGACGTCGGAGCCCAGCTCCTCGACCACGCCCACCAGCTCGTGACCGATGGGTCGCGGCCTCTTCACGGTCGTGACGCCGCGGTAGGGCCACAGGTCGGAGCCGCACACGCAGGCGGCGACGACGCGGACCACCGCGTCGCCGGGGGTGAGGATCTTCGGGTCCGGGCGATCCTCGACGCGGACGTCGCGGGGCCCGTGGATGACGGCTGCACGCATGGGTTCACGGTAGACGTCCCCCGCGCGGTCCGGGGGACGACGACGGCGCCGCACCCCGGCGGGGG
>NZ_JBHTVC010000065.1:0-28459 GCF_042793275.1 Isoptericola sp. NPDC056578 | reverse complement strand
TCTGACGTCTCAGAAGGTGCACAACCGCCTGTTCGGCACCTCGTCGTCCGGCGGCAGCCTGGCATGAGTACACGACACCATGTACCGTCGCGCTCATGGAGACCGTGACGCTCACCCACACCGCCGCGCTGGCGAGGCTCGGGCACGCCCTGTCGGACGGCACCCGCGCACGCATCCTGCTCGCGCTGCGCGACGCGCCCGCCTACCCCTCCGACCTCGCCGCGACGCTGGGCGTCTCCAAGCAGGTGATGAGCAACCAGCTCGCGTGCCTGCGCGGCTGCGGCCTGGTCGTGGGGCGCCAGGACGGGCGCCGCACCGAGTACCGGCTGTCCGACCCGCACCTCGCGCACGCGCTCGGCGACATGCTGCGGCTCGCGCTCGTCGTCGACCCGGACTGCTGCGGCCCGGACTGCACGTGCGCGACGCCCGCCGCCCACGGGCCCACCGGCTCCCAGGACGCCGCGTGACCCACGACCACGACCACGCGCAGGTCGCCGCCGACCACCGCGGGCGCCTCGCGATCGCGTTCGGCATCACGGCCACGATCCTCGTGGCGCAGGCCGTGGGCGCGTGGCTCACCGGCAGCCTCGCGCTGCTGGTCGACACCGCCCACATGCTCACCGACGCCGGCGGCCTCGCGCTGGCCCTGTTCGCCGCGCACCTGTCCCTGCGGCCGGCGTCGCCGCAGCGCACCTGGGGCTACCGGCGGGCCGAGGTGCTGGCCGCGCTGGCGCAGGCGGCCGTGCTGCTGGTGGTCGGGGTGTACGTGCTGGTGGAGGCGGTGCTGCGCCTCGCCGAGCCACCGGAGATCCCGTCCACGCAGCTCGTCGTCTTCGGCGTCATCGGCCTCGCGGGCAACCTCGCCTCGATGGCGGTCCTGGCGAGCCGCCGCGACGCCAACCTCAACCTGCGGGCCGCGTTCCTCGAGGTGCTCAACGACGCGCTCGGGTCGGTGGGCGTGATCGTCGCCGCGATCGTCATCGCCACCACCGGCTGGCAGCGGGCCGACGCCGTCGCCGCGCTCCTCATCGGGGCCCTCATCCTGCCGCGCGCGGTGAAACTGCTGCGGGCCGCCGGCTCGGTGCTGCTGGAGTCCACCCCGCCCGGCCTGGACCTCGACGAGGTGCGCTCGCACCTGCTGAAGGTGGAGCACGTGCGCGACGTGCACGACGTGCACGCGTCCCTCATCGCCACCGGCCTGCCGATCCTGTCGGCGCACGTCGTGGTCGACTCGGGCTGCTTCACCGACGGGCACGCCGGCCGCATCCTCGACGAGCTGCAGGAGTGCGTGGCCACCCACTTCGACGTGGCCGTCGAGCACTCCACGTTCCAGGTCGAGCCCGAGACCCACCCCGAGCACGAGCACCCCACGCACGCCTGATCCCCCGGTCCGGGCCGCGCCGGGCGCGCGTCGTGCTGGCGGCACCCCCCGACCGATGCTGTGCTGGGCACATGTCCGAGCGCATCGAGACCGACCCGACCGGCCACCCCGATGAGCCGCATGCCGGCGGCCTCGCCCAGCGGCTGAACTGGTTGCGGGCGGGCGTGCTGGGCGCCAACGACGGCATCGTCTCCGTGGCGGCCGTCGTCGTGGGCGTCGCCGGCGCGACGCCGGAGCGGGCGCCCGTGCTCACGGCCGGGCTCGCGGCCCTCGTGGGCGGCGCGATCTCGATGGCGCTCGGCGAGTACGTGTCGGTGTCCAGCCAGTCGGACAGCGAGAAGGCGCTCATCGCCAAGGAGCAGCACGAGCTCGCGACCATGCCGGACGAGGAGTTCGACGAGCTCGTCGGCCTCTACCGCCAGCAGGGCCTCAGCGAGGGCACGGCCCGCCAGGTCGCCACCGAGCTCACCCACCACGACGCCCTCGGCGCCCACCTGTCCGCCGAGCTCAACATCGACCCCGACGACGTCGTCAGCCCCTGGCACGCCGCCTGGGCGTCGCTGCTCGCGTTCCTGTGCGGCGGCGTGCTGCCGATGCTGGCCGTGCTGCTCATCCCCGAGCCGTGGAAGGTCGCCGGCACGTTCGTCGTCGTCCTCGCCGCCCTCGGCGCCGCCGGCTCGATCGCCGCGTGGATCGGCGGGTCGTCCCGCTCCCGGTCCGTGGTGCGCGTGGTGGTCGGCGGCGCGCTGGCGCTCGGCGTCACCTTCGCCCTCGGCTCGCTGCTCGGCACCACCGGCGTCGTCTGACCCGCCCCGCCCCCGTACCCGACCCTGAAGGAGCCTCCGTGCCGACCCCCACGCCCACGTCCCCGCACGCCGCCACCGACCTCGCCCCGCGCCTCGGGCGGACCGTGCTGTACCAGCTCTACCCGCAGAGCTTCGCCGACGGGAACGGCGACGGGATCGGCGACCTCCCCGGGATCACCGCCCGGCTCGACTACCTGCGGTGGCTCGGCGTGGGCGCCGTGTGGCTCGACCCGTGCTTCGTGTCGCCGTTCGCCGACGCCGGCTACGACGTCGCCGACTTCCTCACGATCGCGCCCCGCTACGGCACCAACGACGACCTGGCGGAGCTCACCGAGGAGGCCGGCCGGCGGGGCATCTCCGTGCTGCTCGACCTCGTCGCCGGGCACACGTCCGACCAGCACCCGTGGTTCACGGCGTCGGCGGACGACCCCGGCGACGACCGGTACGTGTGGAGCGACGCCCCCGTCGACGGCTTCGAGCCCGGCCCGGGCCGCCGCGGCGGGTTCTACCTGCCCAACTTCTTCCCCGTGCAGCCGGCGCTCAACTTCGGCTACGCGCGCCAGGACCCCGACGAGCCGTGGCGCAGCCCGGTCGACGCCGCCGGCCCGCAGGCCAACCGCGGCGCCCTGCGCGAGATCATGGCGCACTGGTTCGACCTCGGCGTCGCCGGGTTCCGCGTCGACATGGCGGCGTCGCTCGTCAAGGACGACCCGGGACTCGTCGAGACCGGCCGCCTGTGGCGCGAGAACCGCGACTGGCTCGACGCGACCTACCCGGGCCGCGTGCTGATCAGCGAGTGGGGCGACCCGCGCGTCTCCGTGCCGTCGGGCTTCCACGCCGACTTCTTCCTGCAGTTCGGGGGCGACGACGACGGCCTGCCGCTGCGCTCGCTGTGGAACAACGGCGCCGGCACGGTGCAGCCGTCGTGGGGCGAGGTGCCGAGCTGGGCCGACGCCGAGGCACGGGGCGACGCGGGCACGTTCGTCCGGGCCTGGGAGGAGGCCACCGGGGCCATCGCGGCCGCCGGGCGTGGCGGGCTCACCGGCCTGCCGACGTCGAACCACGACTTCACGCGGCTGGTGGCCGGGGCGCGCGACGCCGAGCAGGCTCGTGCGGCCCTCGTCCTCACCCTCACCTGGCCGTCGATGCCGTCGGTCTACTACGGCGACGAGATCGGCATGCGCTTCGTCCCCGACACCCCCACGCTCGAGGGCTCGCGCCTCAACCCGACCTACGACCGGGCGGGCTCGCGCACCCCGATGCAGTGGGGCGACGTGCCGGCCGGGCGGCTCGGCCCCGACGTCGCGGAGTCGCGCTACCTGCCCCAGGACCCGGACCCCGACCGCCCGACCGTGGCCGCCCAGCTCGACGACGAGGGCTCGGTGCTGCACCTGGTGCGCCGCCTCGCGCACCTGCGCACGGCGGACCCGCGGCTCGACGCCGCCGCCGACGTCGACGTGCTGGCCACCGGCTACCCGTTCGCGTACGTGCGCGGCGGCACGCTCGCCGTCGTGCTCAACCCGGGCCGCGCCGCCGTGTCGGTCGCAGTGCCCGGGGCGGCCCGTGCGCGCGAGATCGAGGTCCGGGGGCACCGCGTCGAGGGCGACGTCGTGCACCTCGACGGGCACGGGTACGCCGTCCTCGACCTCGCGTGAGCTGGTCCGTGTCAGGAGGTCGCGGCACCCTGGGCGCATGGAGCTCGAGGTGCGCGGTGAGGTGTTCCAGTGGCGCGGCCCGGCGCCGTACTACTACGTCGCGGTGCCCGACGCCGAGGCGGAGCAGATCGCGGCGGTCGCGCCCCTGGTCACCTACGGCTGGGGCGTGATCCCCGTGACGGGCCGCCTGGGCGCGACGACGTTCACCACGTCCCTGTTCCCGAAGGACGGCGGCCACCTCGTCCCGCTCAAGGACGCCGTGCGCCGGCCCGAGGGCGTGGACGACGGCGACGAGGTCGTCGTGCGCCTCACCCTGGACGGGGTGTGACCCGCCCGGGGAACCACCCGTCGAGCACGCTGCGCCACGCGTCGCGGAACGAGCGGCCGCGGCGCCACTCGTGCCAGGTCAGCCACAGGATCGCGGCGTCGAGCGCGGTGAGGAGCGCGACACCGAGCCCGGGCGAGACCACCAGCTGCACGAGCTGGACGACGAGGAACACCGCGAGCGCCCCCACAGCCCACGGGTAGACGCGGCGCGACCCGGCCAGCAGGGCGCCGACGATCGCCACCTTGACCACGCCGTGGAGCAGCAGGAACAGCCCGGCCGCGAGCGCCGTGCCGTGGCTCAGCGCCGCCGCCTCGTGCAGCAGCAGGTGGGCGACGACGTCGTGCGGGTCCTCCCGCAGCTCCTCGGCGACGGCGGCCCGCGTCAGCGCGAGGACCTGCCCCTGGCGCAGCACCAGGAGCGCCGTGCCCGCGACGAGCTCCACCAGGCCGTCCAAGCCCTTGACCAGGATGCCCAGCACGAACGCCGTCTCGGCCACCAGCTCGCGCCGGCCCTCCCGCGACGGCGCCTCCCCGCCCGGCCGGTCGCCCGTCATGCGGCCCACTCTCGTCCTGTCGCCGCCCGGTCACCACCACCCCGCCCCGCCGAGGACGGCGAGCAGGTCGACGTGCACCAGCGCGCCGCCGCCGAGCGTCGCGGCGACGACCTGACGCGCCGGCCGGTCTCCCGGGTCGGGAAACAGCGCCGTCCACTCGCGGTTGAGGGCTTCCCGGTCGGCGGGGTCGGCGAGGTGCACCGTCAGCTTGAGGACGTCGCCCGGGCCGCCGCCCGCCGCCGCGAGCACGGCACGCACGTGCCGGAAGGCGTTGGCGCACTGCGCGTCGAGGTCCTCCGGCATCTCCCGCGTGCCCGGGTCGCGGCCCGTGAGCGCGCCGGTGGCGAGGAACGGACCGATCCGGCTCGCCACCGGCACCGGGTTCGCGTGCGCGAACCCGGGCACGTCCACGGTCGTGCGGCGGCCCACCGTCAGGCCTCCCGCTCCGGCTCGGCGACGACGGTGTTCTCGAGGGCGCCCAGGCCCTCGATCTCGGCGCGCACGACGTCGCCGACCTTGAGGAAGCGGCCGGTGGGCGCGCCGATCCCCGACGGCGTGCCGGTGGCCAGCACGTCGCCCGGCTCGAGCGTCATCACCTGCGTGAGGTAGGCGATCTGCTCGTAGAGGTCGTGGATCATGTCGTCGGTGCGCCAGTCCTGGCGGACCTCGCCGTTCACGGTGAGCCGCATCCCCAGGTCGAGCGGGTCGGCCACCTCGTCGTCCGTGGTGAGCCACGGGCCGAGCGGGCCGTGCGTGTCGAACGACTTGCCCAGCGTGAACGTGGGCGACCGCTTCTGCAGCCAGTCCCGCACGGACACGTCGTTCGCCACCGTGTAGCCGGCGATCACCGACCGCGCGTCGTCCACCGGGACGTGCCTGCACCGCTTCCCGATCACGACGGCGAGCTCGATCTCGTAGTCCAGCTCGTCGGAGACGTCCGGCTTCACGATGCCGGCGTGCGGCCCGACGATGCACGAGACCTGCTTGTTGAACCACAGCTGGCTGGTGGGCACCGGGATGCCCGCCTGCCGCGCCTCCTCGGCGTGCGCGGCGTAGTTCATGCCGATGCCGAGGTACTTCTGCGGGTCGTCCACCGGCGCCTCGAGCACGACGTCGGACAGCGCGTGCCGCTCCCCCGCCGCCCCGGCGAGCGCGTCGCGGCGCGCGCCGAGCTCCGGCAGGATCGCGCGCAGCGACGTGCCCGCGACGGCGGAGACGTCGGTGACCGTGAGCGAGCCGGGGTCGGCGTCGTCGCCGTCCACCCGCCCCAGCCGGACGGGGCCTTCCCCGAGCCGGAACCGTGCGATCTTCATCTGTCGTTCCCGTCCTTCGTGTCCTCGGCGGGCGCCTGCTGCTCCGAGGGCAGCGCGCCCCACACCTGCTCGCCGTCGGGTGTCATCTGGAAGCTGACGAACCGCCAGGCGCCGTCGTCGCCGCGCACGACGACCTGGGTGACGACGCCGGCGAGCACCCGGGGCGCGCCGTCCGGCCCCCGCATGTGGTTGACGATGCGCCCGGTGACGACGCCGACGTCCCCGACGAGGCGCACCAGGAGGTCGTCGCGCACGACGTCGACGTACGCGCGCCGCGTGGCGACGTGCTCCAGGAGCTGCGCCTTGGTGTGCACCAGCCCGGGGGCGTGCACGTGCACGAGGGCGTCGTCGAACATCGCGTCCAGGGCGTCGACGTCCCCGGCGACCAGGGCGTCCCGACGGCGCTCCTCCAGGGCGAGGATCTCGGCGCGGCTCGCGGCGTCGGCCACGGTCACCCCGCTGGGCGCAGGGCTTGTCGCGGCGCTTGTCGCGGCGCTGGGCGCAGGGTGGTTGTCGTGGGGCATGGCGGTCCTCCTCAGGCCGGCCGGGCGGCGGTCAGCGCGTGGTCGGTGCGGAAGCCGGTGGTCTCGCCGGCCTCGAAGCCGGGGCGCGGCTGGCCGACCATCGCGTGGTACTTCGAGAAGATCTCGTCGGCCTCGGCCAGCGGCAGCACCGCCTCGATGTCCTCGAACGGCTCGCACCGCGTGCGGTCGGCGACGATCCGGCGGATCACCTCGTACCCCTCGCCACGGTGCGCCATGACCATGCCGTTGACCTTGGCGAGCCGCTCGGCCTCGAACGCCTTGAGCGCGGCGACCGGGTCGTCGATCGTGGCGAGCTTCTCGGCGAGCACGGCGCCATCGACGATCGCCTGGCAGGCGCCGTTGCCGCCGCGCGGGTACATGGCGTGGGCGGCGTCGCCGACCAGCACCACGCGCCCGTCGGTCCAGCTCTCCAGCGGGTCGTGCCGGATCAGCGGGAACAGGTACACCTCGCGGGCGTCGCGCAGCATCTGCTGCACGTCGAGGAACGGCAGCTTCACCGTGTCGAACAGCGGCACGATCTCGGCGACGTCGCCGACGGCGTTCCAGTCCTCGACCGTCTCGTCGCGCTCGCGCTCCACCACCCAGTTGACCAGGGTCCTGCCCGTGCCCTCGAAGTCGTCGGCGATCGGGTACACGATCATCGTCGCGATCTGCGGGGCGCCGATGTGCAGGATCGTGTGCCCGTCGCGGTACGGCTCCATGAGCGTGGTGCCGCGGTACATGGTGATGCCGGAGTAGTGCGGCTCGGCGCTCTCGGGGTGCATCTGCCGCCGCACCACCGAGTTGATGCCGTCGGCGGCCACCACGACGTCGGCGGGGACCTCGCCGCGCGAGCCGTCGGCGCGCTCGACGTCGAGCGTGACGCCGTCGCCGTCCTGCGCGTAGCCGAGGGTGCGCACGCCCTGCACCACGGAGTCCGGGCCGAGCCGCTCCAGCACCGTGCGGTACAGCAGCATCTGGAGGCGGCCGCGGTGCACGAACCGCTGCTCGTGCAGGTAGCCCATGTGCACGCCGCAGCGCTCGGCGTAGATCTCCTGGCCGTGGTTGTTGTAGAAGATCGAGTCGCGCGCGTCGACGGAGATGGCCCGGAACTCCTCGAGCAGCCCGAGCTCCTCGAGCTCCTTGGTGCCGTACACCTTGACGTCGATGCCGACGCCGAGCGGACGGAGCTCCGCCACGGTCTCGTAGATGCGCGGGCGGAACCCGCGCTGGTGCAGCCGCAGCGCGGCGGCCAGGCCGGCGGGGCCGGCGCCCACGATGGCGATGTCGAGCTGGGGATCTGGCATGGACGTCCTCGTCTCTGGTGGGGTGGTTCGGGGCCGCGGCGTCAGCCGACGACGGCGGGGCTCAGGTCGTGGGCGAGCTCGCGCAGGAAGCGGGTCGTGGCGACCCAGGCGCGCTCCGCGTTGCGCGGGTGGTACGCGACCGCCTCGGGCGTCGGGGAGAAGCGGGCGTGCGGGCTGGTGAAGGCGTGCCGGGTGCCGCTGTAGAGGTCGGTCTCCCAGTCGAGGCCCGCGCCGGTCATGGCCCGCTGCAGGGCGTCGCGCTGCGCGGCGGTGGCCATGGGGTCCTGGTCGCCGGTGCACAGCAGCACCCGGGCCGTGGGATCGCACGCGCCCCAGCCGGCGTCGGGGTCGAGCAGGTCCAGGCCTCCGTGCACGCTCACCACGCCGCGCACCGCGCCGCCGGTGCGCAGGTGCTCGAGCGCCGAGGAGCCGCCGAAGCAGTACCCGAGTGCGACGATCGCGTCGTCGTCGATCTCGGGCTGCTCGGCCGCGGCCTCGTGGGCCGCCGCGACCCGCGCCGCCCAGCGCGCCCGGTCCGCGACCATGGCGCCGATGAGCGGCCCGATCTCGTCCTGCGTGCGCGGGCGGGCCCGCTCCCCCCAGACGTCGGCGGCGAGGACGGCGTACCCGAGCCCGGCCAGCCGCTCGGCGACCGCGAGCATGTCGTCGCTCAGGCCGAAGGCGTCGTGCAGGAGCAGCACGCCGGGCGCCGCCTCCCCGCCGGCGGGCGCGCGCAGCGCGCCGATCATGCGGGTGCCGTCGTGGGAGTACTCGACGTCGCGTGCGATCAGGTCGTTCATCGGGTGCCTTCCTGGGGCCTCGTCGTCCGGGAGGGGTCGAGGAGGCGGACGGCCCGCAGCGGTGCGGGTCCTCGCTCGACGGTGAAGCGTGCGCCGATCGTAGGAACACTTCCTACACGATTTCAAGTGTGGAACGACGGCCGAAGCTCAGGAATGTGGGTCACGGCAGGGAAGTTCGCACCCCTCAACGGCAGGAACGCAGGCGTCTCACGACCTTCACCCGGCGACTCCGCGCCTCAGGGGGTTGATCCGCCTCGACGGATCTGCATATGATTTCTCACACGATCTGACGGTCCGTCGGGTCGCTCATGAGTACCACAGGCACGACGCCCGCGATGCTGCGAGCGCCGTGCGAACCTCCTGAACGCAAGAGCCCACCGCGCCGGTGCGGGTCGCACGCCGATGTGCTTCAGGGAACGACCGCTAGACGGGAGCAGCCAGCGACATGACCGTCGTCGACATCAACATCCACCACCTGCCCGAGGACCTGTTCACCAACGAGAAGATCCTGAACGGCTTCCTGAACAGCGCCCCGCGCGGCTTCGGGGAGATCGCCCGCGTCGAGACGATGGCCAGCGGCAAGAAGCACCTCATCCTGGAGAAGCCCGCCGGCCACCAGAACCTCAACTACGTCGAGGGCGACTACTCCGCCGAGGCGAAGCTCGCCGCGATGGACGACGCCGGCGTGGACTACGGCGTCATGCGCGTGCCCGTCTGGCAGGAGTGGCTCGACCTCGAGACCTGCAAGGCCGTCAACGACAACGCGGCCGACATCGTCAAGCGGTCGAACGGGCGGCTGTTCTTCACCGCCTGCGTGCCGCCGTGGGGCGGCAAGGAGAACATCGACGAGCTCAAGCGCTGCATCGACCTCGGCGCCGTCGGCGTCCAGCTCGCCTGCCACTACGGGCAGCTCTACCTGGACGACCCGGTCTTCGAGCCCTACCTGCGCGAGATCGAGAAGCTCGACATCCCCGTCATCGCCCACCACACCCCCTTGCCGGTCGAGTGGCGGTCGGTGGTCGACTACACCAACCTGCGCCGCGAGTACGGCCGCATCGTCGACCAGGCCACCGCCGTCGGGCGCGAGCTGTTCAGCGGCATGTTCGACCGCATGCCCGGGCTGCGCTTCATCCACACCATGTTCGGCGGCAACTGGTTCGCGAACCAGGCGCTGCTCATGCCGCACGCGTCGAACAAGGCGGAGTCGCTCACCCGCCTCGACCCGACGGGTGGCGACAAGATCCAGAGCTACCTCGACAACAACCTCTTCTTCGACATGACCCACCCCCACTCGTGGGGCAAGCAGCAGGTGGAGGCGGCGATCGCGATCGGCGGCGCCGACCACTACCTGTTCGGGTCCTCGTTCCCCGTGTTCTACGGCTGGATGAGCCAGGGCGTCGAGTTCGTCAAGAACGAGCTGGAGATCACCGACGCCGAGCGCGAGCTCGTGCTCTCGGGCAACGCCGCCCGCCTGTTCAACCTCCCCCTCTGACCCGAAGACCCGACCCGACAGCCCGAGAGGGGGCCCGGCGCCAGCGCCGGTGCCCCCGCCTCGGCCTCCCCTCGAACCCGTGCATGCCGGCGCAAGGAGGCGCCCCCACCATGTCGATGTTCACGCCAAGGCCCCTGCCGAAGTCCGCACCGACGTCGCACCCGAGGCCCGCCTTCCTCGTGCGGGGCCTGGCCACCGCGGCGATCCTCGCGCTGGGCCTCACCGCCTGCACCTCCGGCGGCGCCGCCGACGACCCCGGCGCCTCTCCCGCCACGAACGCCGGCGCGGGCCCCGTGCCCGGCTCCGTCCTGCGGGTCAACTGGGGCGGCTTCCCCGAGAGCTGGGCCCCCGGCGCCGAGATGGAGGCCGGGTTCCTGCGCATCCCCTACGAGAACCTGGTCGCGCTCGGCGCGGACGGTGAGATCGAGCCCGTCCTCGCCACGACGTGGGAGCAGACCGACGACGCGCTCACGCTCACCCTGCGCGACGACGTCACGTTCCACGACGGCACGCCGTTCGACGCCGAGGCCGTCAAGGTCAACCTCGAGACCGTGAAGGGCACACCCGGGCCGTACGCCGGGCCGTTCCAGGTGATCTCGTCGATCGACGTCGTCGACGCGCAGACGGTGCGGCTCAACCTCAGCGAGCCGACGCCGTCGCTCCTCACCACGCTGACCACCCGGGCGGCGCCGATGGCGAGCCCCAAGGCGATCGAGGCCGGCACCATCGCCCAGGTCCCCGTCGGGACCGGCCCCTGGGCCTACGACGAGGCCGCCTCCGTGCCCGGCACGCGCCTCGTCTTCGGCCCCGCCGAGGACTACTGGGGCGACCCGGTGGGCTTCGAGACCGTGCAGCTCGTCGCGATCCCGGAGGACAACGCGGCCTCCGCGGCGCTGGGCAACGGCGAGATCGACATCACCGACACGGAGACCAACCAGTTCACCACCCTGGACGGCACGCCCGGCGTCGACCGCCTGTCGTACCCCGCCATCCGGAACAACCCGATCTTCTTCGACCGCGGCCCGGGCGGGATGTTCGAGGACGTGGCCGTGCGCCAGGCCGCGTGCACCGCCATCGACACCGAGGTGCTGGCGAAGCTCGAGCCGGACTGGACGGTCCGCACGCAGCACTTCGCGGAGGGCGAGCAGGGCTACAACCCGGACATCGCCGGGTACACGCACGACGCCGCGAAGGCGCAGGAGCTGTACGACTCCGCCGGCAACCCGCCCGTCGACGCCGACATGCTCGCCACCGTGTTCAACGAGAACCAGATGAAGGTCTACGCCGAGCAGATGGGCGAGATCGGCATGAAGGTCACCGTGCAGAGCGCCCCGCCGCCCCAGTACTTCTCCGAGTGGAACAGCGGCAAGTACCCGCTCGGGCTCGGCGGCAACGACGAGCTGACGCCCTTCGACTGGTACCGGGCGTGGTTCGCCGCCGACGCGCCGGGCAACCCGTCCGGCGTCGAGAGCGACGAGCTCAAGGCCGCCGCCGACGCCGCCATCGCGGCCGGCACCGGCGACGAGGCGGACGCCCTGTGGGCGGAGGTCACGAAGATCATCTCCGACGAGGCCCTGACCTGCGCCCACGTGGCCGGCGAGGAGCTGATCGCCTGGAACACGACCACCGTGACGGACGTCGAGGCGCCCACGCAGCCGTGGGAGACCAACCTCGTGAACTACCGCGCGCTGCGCCCGGCGAGCTGAGATGGGCAAGCTCGTCGCCTACCGGCTGCTGTTCGCCGTCCCGCAGCTCCTCGTCATCTCGATCCTGGTGTTCTCGCTGACGTACCTCGTGCCCGGCAGCCCTGCCGCCGCGATGCTCGGCACGTCCGCGACGCCCGAGGCCATCGCCCACGTCGAGGCCCAGCTGGGCCTCGACCGGCCGCCGCTCGAGCGGTTCGTCGAGTGGTTCGGCGCGATGCTCACCGGGGACCTCGGGACGTCGTTCCGCGCGGGGATGCCGGTGACCGACCTGCTCGCGCAGCGGCTCCCGGCCACCCTGTCGGTGGTGGCGGGCGGCATCGTCGTGGCGCTGGTGCTGGGCGTGGGGTCCGGGGTGTTCACCGGCACCCGCCCCGGCACCCTCGCGGACCGGCTGGTCACGGGCGGCACGGTGCTCGGGCTCGCGATCCCCGAGTTCTGGCTCGGGCTGCTCCTCACGACTCTCTTCGCGGTGCAGCTCGGCTGGGTGCCGATCGTCGCGTGGACGCCCCTGACGGCGGACCCGCTCGCCTGGCTCCGTGGCCTCGTCCTGCCGTCGCTCGCCCTGGGCGTCACGGGCGGGGCGATCATCGCCCGCCAGACGCGCGCCGCCATGGTCACGGCGATGGCGGCGCCCTACGCCGACACGCTCACCGCGGCGGGCGTGCCCCGCCGCACGCAGATCGCGCGCTACGGCGTGAAGAACGCCCTCGTGCCCGTGCTGGCGTCGACGGGCGTCACCTTCGCGATCCTCATCGGCGTCAGCTTCGTCGTCGAGAAGGTGTTCGCGCTGCCCGGGCTCGGCAGCCTCATGCTCACCAGCGTCATCGGGCAGGACTTCCCGGTCGTGCAGGGCGTCGTGCTCGTCACCGCCACGCTCGTGATCGTCGTCAACCTCGTGATCGACATCTGCTACGGACTCATCAACCCGCAAGCGAGGCCCCAGTGAGCAACGCCGTCATCCTCGACCCCGCCGACCGGTCTCCCGCCGGCGCGCAGGCGCGCGGCGTCGCCCAGGCCTGGCACCGGCTGCGGCGCCAGCCGTCGACCCTGTTCGCCGTCGTCGTGGTCGCCGTCCTCGTCGTCGTCGCGGTCGCCGCCCCCCTGCTCGCGCCCTACGCGCCGGCGGCCACGGACTTCGACGCGCCCCTCTCCGGCCCGACGGCGGACCACCCGCTCGGCACCGCCGACCTCGGGCAGGACCTGCTGAGCCAGCTGATCTACGGCGCCCGCACCGCGCTGGTCGTGGCCGGCGGCTCGGTGCTCGTCGCGATGCTCATCGGCGTGCCCGTCGGCCTCCTGCTCGGGTACAAGGGCGGGTGGTACGACCGGATCGGCTCGCGCGGGCTCGACATCGCCGACGCCCTGCCCGGCCTCATGGTCGGCTTCGTCGTCATCGCGGTCCTGGGCCGCGGCATGGCGGTGCTGGTGCTCGCCATCGGGCTGGTGTTCTGCATGAACTTCGCCCGCATGACGCGCGCCATCACGCTCACCGAGCGCAAGAAGCTGTACGTCGAGTCGGCGCACGTGTCCGGGCTGCGCGAGCGGCAGATCGTGTTCGGCCAGGTGCTGCCCAACCTCGCCGGCCCGCTCGCCGTGCAGGCCGCCGTCTTCCTCGGCTCCGCGATCAAGGTCGAGGCGGCGCTGTCGTTCCTCGGCCTCGGGCTGGGCGACGACCAGCCGTCGTGGGGCGGCATGCTCGGCGCCGCCGCGGAGCACCAGGCCGACAGGCCGCTCATGGCCGTGGCCCCCGGCCTCGCGATCCTGCTCACCGTGCTCGCGTTCAACCTCCTCGGCGACGGCATCAACGACGCGCTGTCGGGCCGTCGGACGACCGGCCGCCGGCGCACCGCGCTGCTCGGCCGCCTGCGCCCGCCCGCGTCACCCACGCTCGCCGAGGTCCGTGCGGCAGGGGCGGCCGGGTGGTCCCAGGACGCCGCGCCCGTCGGGCCCGCTCCCGCGGCCGCACCGTCCGTCGCCGCGCCCGACGACGACCTCGAAACCGCCGCAGACACCGTGCTCGACGTGCGCGGCGCGACGATCGTCGCGGACCGTCCGGACGGCACGAGCGTCACGCTGGTGCACGACGTCTCGCTGCGGGTGCGCCGCGGCGAGATCCTCGGCCTGCTGGGCGAGTCCGGCTCGGGCAAGTCGATGCTCGCGAAGGCGGTGCTCGGGCTGCTGCCGCCGGGCGTGCGGCTGGCGGAGGGGTCGGTCCGGCTGAACGGCACCGAGCTGGCGGGCTGCTCGGAGCGCGAGCTGCGCGCCGTGCGCGGCAGCGGGCTCGGCGTCGTGCTGCAGAACCCGCAGGCCAACCTCTCCCCCGTGCACACGGTGGGTCGCCAGCTCGTCGACGTGCTGCGCGCGCACCACCCGCTGTCGAGGCGCGACGCGCGGGCCCGGGCGGCCGAGCTGCTCGACCTCGTCGGCGTGAACGACGTGCAGCGGCGGCTCGACCAGTACCCGTACCAGTTCTCGGGCGGCATGGCGCAGCGCGTCGCGATCGCCATCGCGCTGGCGGGCGAGCCGGACCTGCTCATCCTCGACGAGGCGACGTCGGCCCTCGACGTCACGACGCAGAGCCAGGTGCTCGACCTCGTGCTGGACCTGCGCGACCGACTCGGCATGGCGATCGTCAACATCACGCACGACCTGGGCGTCGCGGCCGAGACCTGCGACCGCGTGGCCGTGCTGTACCGCGGCGAGCTGGTCGAGGTGGCCGGCGTCGTCGCGCTCTTCGACCAGCCGCAGCACCCGTACACCGCGGCGCTGCTCGCCGCGCACCCGACGGCCGACCACGACGTGGAAGTGATCGCGTGAACGACTCCCAGCCCCTGCTCGACGTCCGCGACCTGCGCGTGGACTACGACGTCGCGGGTGCGGCGGGGTGGCGACGCCGCACCCTGACGGTCGTGCAGGGCGTCAGCTTCACCATCGCGGCCGGCGAGACGTACGGGCTGGTCGGCGAGTCCGGCTCGGGCAAGAGCACGACCGGCCGCGCCATCCTGCGCCTGGCGGACGTCAGCGGCGGCCAGGTCCTCGTCGACGGCCGGGACGTGGCCGCGCTGGGGCGGCGCACCCCGCTCTCCTACCGGCGCGACGTCCAGGCGGTCTACCAGGACCCGGCGGCGTCGTTGAACCCGCGCCACCGGGTGGGCCGGGCCCTCACCGAGACCCTCGCCCGGCACGGGTTCGGCGACCGCGACGAGCGGCGGCGTCGTGCCGCCGAGGCGTTCGAGCAGGTGGGCCTCACGACCGGCCACCTGTCCCGGTACCCGTCCCAGCTGTCCGGCGGGCAGCTGCAGCGCGTCGCCATCGCGCGGGCGCTGGTGCTGGGGCCGCGGCTCGTGGTGTGCGACGAGGCGGTCAGCGCCCTCGACCTGTCCACGCAGGCCCAGATCCTCACGCTGCTCACCGACCTGCAGGCCGCGAGCGGCGTCAGCTACCTGTTCATCACGCACGACCTCGGCGTCGTGCGGCACGTCGCGCACCGCGTCGGCGTGCTGCGCGGCGGGGAGCTCGTGGAGCAGGGCGAGACGCGGCAGGTGCTCGACCGCCCGCGGCACGAGTACACCCGGGCCCTGCTCGCGGCGAGTCCGTCGTCGCACCCCGACGGCCGGGAGGAGCGGCGTGCCGAGCGCGCCGCGCGCCGGGCCGCGGCGGCCCAGGACCTGTCCCAGGAGGCGGCATGACCGAGCAGCTCGACGACTTCTTCTCCACCGCCCGCGTCACGACGGGCGGCGACGCGCCCACGTTCGGCACGGAGAGCTACCGCGACCACCTGTACCGCCTCGACGACCCGGTGCTCGCGCAGTGGCGCGGCCTCGGCTACGAGGAGTTCTCGGCCCGCAAGCGCGAGCCCGGCTTCGTGCAGGAGCTGCTGGCGTCGTGGCGGGCGCTGTACGACGAGCCGTTCGTCGGCGTCACCACCGACGGCACGGTCCGCGACGTGCACCGCCTCGAGCCCGTGGTCGACATCGACCCCGCGCCCTCCTCGGCCGCGCGACGCTTCCGGGGCCTGCTCGACGACGCGCAGCGGGACGCCGTCACGTACCCGGTCGACGCCCGCGAGTGGCGGGCGTGGAGCAACCCGGAGTTCGTCATCCACCGCACGGGGCTCCGGCTGGAGGAGCTCCCCGCCGAGACGGTCGACGCCGCCCTGGCGATGGTCGAGGCGTCGCTCAGCCCGGAGGGCTACGCCCGCGTCCGCGAGGCGATGGGCCTCAACGCGTTCCTCGGCGACCTGGTGGGCCTGCCCGACCTCATGAACGAGCGCAGCTACTGGGTGGCGCTCTTCGGCGAGCCCTCGCCCGACGGCGCGTGGGGCTGGCAGCTCTTCGGCCACCACGTGGCCGTGAGCTTCGTGTCCGTGGCGGGTCGGCACGTCGTCGCGCCGGTGTTTCTCGGGGCTGAGCCCGCGGAGTCCGACGGCGCCCGCCCCCCGCTGTTCGCGGCACGGCAGCGGCTCGCGCTGGAGCTCGCGTCGTCGTGGACCCCCGGGCAGCGCGCCGGGGCCGTGGTCTACGCGTCCGTGCTGGACCCGGCGATGCCGCCGGGGCGGCTGCACCCCGCCGACGAGCGGCACGTCGCCGGCGCCTTCCGCGACAACCGGGTCATGCCGTACGAGGGCCTGCGCGCCTCCGACCTCGACGACGACCAGTGGGCCACGCTGCGGGCGATCGTGGAGGACGCGTTCCTGCTGCTCGCCGCCCCGCAGCGCGCACTGACGATGGCCGACGTCGACGCGCACCGCGCCGAGACCTTCGTGTCCTGGTACGGCGCCACGGACGGGACGCAGCCGTTCTACCTGCGCGTGCACAGCCCCGTCGTGCTCACCGAGCTGGACCACCACGCCGGCGTGTGGCTGAGCAACCAGCTCCCCGCGCGCTTCCACGTGCACACCACCCTGCGCGTGCCGCACGGCAACGACTACGGCCGTGCGTACGTGACGGCGGACCTGCGCTGATCGGGCGCTACGGCCCGGCCACCCGCCGGACCACGGCGTCGAGGGTGGGCCAGGGTGGCCCCGCACGCAGCGCGCGCAGCAGCTCCTCCCCGAACCGCGGCCCGTCCGGGAACTGGTCCTCCCGGTCCCAGCGCCACGCCGCGACCATCGCCAGGACGAGCTCGCGGCAGCGGTCGAGCAGCCCGCGGTCGACGCCCCGGTAGTGCCCGGAGACCTCGTCGGGGACGTGCGCGAGGTCGAACTCGACGGGCCCGCGGCAGCACGTCTCGAGGTCGATGAAGAGCGGCCCGTCCTGCGTGCTCAGCACGTTGCCCGGGTGGGGCTCGCCGTGGAGCACCTGCTCGCGCCCGGCCCCGTCGACCGCCTCGTGGAGCCGTCGCAGCCGGTCGCCGAGGAACCGGCGCTCGACGTCGGGCAGCGCCGGAGAGAGCGCCGGGACGGCGACGATCCGTTTCGCCTCGGCGATCCGCTCGGTGAACCGCGGGAAGCGGCCCTCCACGCCCCGCATCCCGGCGTGCAGGCGTTCCAGCGCCCGGGCGTAGTCGTCCGGCGGCACGACCGGGGCCACCGGCTCGTAGTAGACCCACAGGGTCACCGCGAAGCCGTCGCGCACGTGCACCCGCGGGGCGACACGGGGCTCCAGGGCGCCCACCGGCGACCCGGCGCGGGCGAGCTGTCCGGCCAGCCCGAGCTCCATCCGTGCGACCTCGTGCCCCACGGGGGCGACCCGCGCCAGCACCCCGCACGGTTCGAGGCGCAGCGCGAGCTTGTTGGAGTCGTGGAGCACGGTGGCGACGTCGACCGGCAGGCCCACGGACCGGACGACGGCGGTCGCGGCATCGGTCGCACGCTCGAGATCGGGCCTGTCCACACGAAGGATCGTGGCACCGGGACAGGGTGGACGACGAGGCTTTTCGACAGGGCCTCTCGGCGCGGTCGTCCGTCGGGCGGCGCCTACCGCGCCTGCGGCGCCGACTCCTGCGCCAGCTGCGCCTCGTGCTCGGCGATGGCCGTCACGGTGTTGAGCTCGTGCCGGCGGGCGGCGGTCTCGATCATGTCGGGGTCGGCACCGCCCTCGATGAGGTCGACGAGCCCGTCGTGCTCGGCGAGCGACGCGTGCGCACGCCCCGGCGCGTACCAGAACGCCGAGCGGCGGATGAGCTCGAGCCGCGTCCACTCGTCCTCGACCAGGCCGGCCAGGCGCTCGTCGTCGCAGCGGGAGCACAGCAGCTGGTGGAACTCGCGGTTGAGCGCACCGAACCGGGCGGGCTCGAAGTTCGCCAGGGCGGCGGCCATCTCCTTGTTGAGGGTGCGGGCGCGCTCCAGGTCCTCGGGCGAGAGGTTCGGCGCGGACAGGGCGGTCGCGTAGCCCTCGAGCCGGGCGAGCAGCTGCATGGTGCGCTCCCAGGACCCGGTGTCGAACGTCTTGACGACCGCGCCCGCGTTGCGCACGATGTCGACCCAGCCCTCGGCCTCCAGCCGCCGCACCGCCTCGCGCCAGGGCACGGAGCTGATGCCGTAGTCCCGCACGAGCTGGTCGATGACCAGCCGGTGCCCGGGCGCGAACGTGCCTTCCATGATCCCCTTGCGCAGGATCTCGTAGCACTGCTCGGCCTTGCTCACGGCCACGGCCACAGGTGCCTCCTCGGTGGGTCGGCGGTGCCCCGTCGCGTCGTCGCGCGGGCGGACCGCCCCGTCGTCAGTCGTCCCGGGAATCATATCGGAGATCACACAGGATCCGGCAGGGTCGCGCGGACGGTCTCCAGCAACCGTGCCACCTTCGGGTCACGTGCCGCAGCCCCGGGCCGCGTGAGCACCAGCGCGCGCAGGCCCGCCGGCTCGGGCTCGATCCGGCGCACGGTGAGGTCGAACCGCGCCAGGCTCGCCCGGTCGGGGTCCGGCAGGATCGCCCGGGCCACGCCCGCCTCGACGAGCGGGATCCCCGCCTGGATCGTCTCCACCGTGCGGATCGACGACGGCGCGACCCCCCACCGGCGCAGCGCCGCCTCCACCGCCTCCGGAAGGCTGGGGACGGCGGCCGTGCGGCGCGGCAGCAGCAGGAGCTCGCCGTCGAACGCACGCAGCGGGAGCGGCTCGCCCTCGGCGCCGGCGTCGGGAGCGTCCGGCGGCAGCGCCGCCACGAGCGGCACCTCGCCCCAGTCGACGACGTCGAGCACCTCACGATGTCGGGCGACGAACCGGCGCGGGTCGGCGACCATCACGGCCGCCACGTCGACCGCGCGCTGCTGCAGCATGTCGATCGCGGTCCACGGCGGCGGGTCGACGAGGCGTACCTCGACGTCGGGAGCCGCCGCGGCGTGCGCCCGCACCAGGGCCGGGAGGCGGTGCCACATGAGCACCGGCACGGCGGCCACGGTCAGCGAGCCCGCGGTGCCCGCGCCGAACCGGCCCAGCGCCGCGACGATGTCGTCCACCTCCCCCAGCACCCGCGACGCCGCGTCGAGCAGGTAGCGGCCGGCGCTCGTCGGCTCCACGCCCCGCGGGGTACGGACCAGCAGCGGGACGCCGACGTCCGCCTCGAGCTTCGAGATCGCGACGCTCAGGGGCGGCTGCGACAGGTGCAGCCGCGCGGCGGCGGCCGTGATCGACCCGGCCTCCACGACGGCGGTGAAGTACCGCAGATGACGCAGCTCCATAGTCTCCAAGGGTAGACGGACGCCTCGCCATACTTCTGAGATATGGCAGCGAGAGGACATCGGTAGTTCCGCGGACGGGTCCTCGTCACCAGACTCGGAGGCATGCTCCCGACCACAGCCCCCGCTCCCCCGTTCACGCTGACGCGCGCCAGCCACGTCGTGCTGGCCGTCACCGACCTCGCCGCGAGCCGCGACTTCTACCGCGACGTCATCGGCCTCGTCGTCACCGCGGAGACCGACGACGCCGTCTACCTCCGCGGGCTCGAGGAGGACGCCCACCACAGCCTCGTGCTCGAGCAGGCCACCGAGGCGAAGGCCGTCTGCCTGGGCCTGCGCGTGCGCACCGACGCCGACGTCACCGCCGCCGAGCGGCACCTCGCCGCGACCGGCATCGAGCACGAGCGCGTCGAGCGCCCGCACCAGGGGCCCACGCTGCGCTTCCGCGACGCCGTCGGCACCCGCGTCGAGCTCACGTCGTCGATGGACCTGGTGCCGCGCAAGATGGCGGACTTCCACGACTTCCGCGCCGGCGCGCCGCAGCGCATCGACCACTTCCAGGCCGTCACCCACGACGTGCGCACCGCCACCGAGTTCTGGACCGGGCTCGGGATGCGGACGTCGGAGTACACGGGCCAGTACCGCGAGGACGGCACCGACGAGCTGTGGGGCACCTGGATGGAGGTGAAGGGCAACACGCACGACCTCGTGTTCACCAACGGCCGGGGGCCGCGCCTGCACCACTTCGCCTACACGGTGCCGGACGCGACGTCGCTCATCCACGCCGCCGACGTCACCGGGTCGCTCGGCCTGGGCCACGAGATCGACCGCGGGCCCGGGCGGCACGGGATCAGCAACGCCCTGTTCCTCTACGTGCGCGACCCCGACCAGCACCGCATCGAGCTGTTCACCACGCACTACCAGCTCATCGACCTGGAGAGCGAGGCGATCCGGTGGGACGTGAGCGACCCGCGCCGCGCGC
The DNA here is from genome assembly GCF_042793275.1 of Isoptericola sp. NPDC056578. NCBI lineage: Bacteria > Bacillati > Actinomycetota > Actinomycetes > Micrococcales > Promicromonosporaceae > Isoptericola > Isoptericola sp. NPDC056578. The sequence goes on along the minus strand of NZ_JBHTVC010000065.1, from coordinate 7,995 downwards.
AGCAGTGGGGCATGCCGGCGTCCGAGCGCTGGTTCTTCGAGGCCAGCGAGTTCCCGGGCGAGCCCGTCCACGAGCCGCTGCTGCACGCCACCCCGCCCACGCTCGAGGCCTTCCTGGGCCTGCACTGATGCGCGGCGACGGGGCCGACCGGGCCCTCGCGGGCCTGTGGCTGGCGGGCGGCAGCCCGATGCTCGCGGAGACGTGCGCGGACTCCGGCCTCGACCTGCTGCTCGTCGACCCGGAGCACGACCCGCGCGGCACCGGGCCGACCGTCGAGACCGCGCTCGCCCAGGTCCGCGCGACGCGCGGCTACCCGGTGACGACGCTCGTCCGGGCGCCCGACGACGCGACGCTGCACGCGCTGCTGCACGCCGGCGTCCGGGACGTCGTCGTGCCCGTCGCCTCCGTCGACGACGCCGGGGAGGTCGCGAGAACGGTACGGCGCGCGACCCGCGGCCAGGGCACGGTGCTCGTCCAGGTCGGCACCCCGGAGACCCTGGCGGCCGCCGCCGGCCTCGTCGCCCTCGAGGGCGTCGCCGGCGTCCTCGTCGACACCCCCGACCTCGCCGCCGCCCTGGGCCGGTCGGGCCACGCCCACCCGGACGTCGTGGCGGCCGCGCTCCAGGCCGTCCGCGCGGTGCGCGCGGCGGGCGGCGTCGTCGGCGTCGACGCGTCGGACCCCGTCGTCGCCGACGCCTGCCGGGAGGCGGGCGCGTCGTTCGTCGTCGTGGGGGACGAAGTCACCCTCCTCGCTCGCGAGACGACGAGGCTCGCCGCCCGTCTCGCTGGTCCAGCTCTCGCCGAGGTAGTCCGAGTCCCCGCGAGGTAGTCCAGCTCTCGCCGAGGTAGTCCGAGTCCCCGCGAGGTAGTGGACTGGTCCACTACCTCGCGGGGGTGAGGCCGTCGACGAAGGCGACGGCGGCCGCGGAGATCTGCGCGCGGGCGTCGTCGTGGGAGATGGTCGGGGTGCCGTCGCCGGGCTGCGGGCCGTAGTCCCCGAAGAACGCGTGCCCGGCGCCCTCGACGACGGTGAAGACCGCGTCGGCGGGCAGGTCGGCCCGCGAGGCGTCGATCTTCGCCGGCGTCGCGAGGCCGTCCTCGCTGCCGGAGACAGACGCGACGGCGGCCGTGAGCGTCCCGCTCATGTCGTCCGCCGGGTAGGAGGCGAACAGCAGCAGCCCGGCCGCGGGCGCCTCGGCGTCGTCGTCCGCGGCGTCCGCCGCCATGGCCGCGACGGTGCCGCCGAGCGAGTGGCCGCCCACGACCCAGCGGTCCGCGTCCCACGCCGCGCGGGCGTCGTCGAACGCCCCCGTGGCGAGGAAGGCGATGCCGAGCGGCTGCTTCGCGACGACGACGGTGTGCCCCGCCTCGGCCAGCGGCCGCAGCACCGCCGCGTAGGCGCGGGCGTCGACCCGCGCGCCCGGCTGGAAGAACACGGCCGTGCCGTCCCCGCCGTCCGCCGGGGCCAGCGTGTACCGGGTGGCGCCCTCGGTCACCGTCACCGTGTCGTCCGCGCGCATCGCCGCGAGCGCCGGCTCGACCGCGCCGAAGGGGCGCAGCCACGCGACCAGCACGACCCCCACGGCCCCGAGGACGAGCAGCGCCACCCGTCCCGCGCGCCGCCAGCCGGGTCGCGAGGGGCGACGGCGCAGCGCCCGCACCCCGACGCCGACCGCGCCGACCAGGGTCAGTGCCAGCAGCACCGCGTACGCCGGGTGCCCGTGCACCACCGCCCCCCACGCCGTCGCGCACGCCCACACGACGACGACCGTGGCGGCAGCCGCGACGGCGAGCGTCGTGACGCGCAGCCAGGCGGGGGCGGTATCCGGGGTGTTCGGCACGTGAGGAGTCTGGCATCCGCGCGGGGCTCCGCAGGTATCGTCTGACCGCCACCTGCAACGTTGGAGGATTCCCCCGTGACCGACCTGTCCGCGACCACGCCCGACCTCGCCCTCGACGCCGTCGTCGACCTCGACGTCCCCGGCCCCACGATCAGCCGCCACCTGTACGGCCACTTCGCCGAGCACCTCGGCCGGTGCATCTACGAGGGCTTCTGGGTGGGCGAGGACTCCGACATCCCGAACGTCGGCGGCATCCGCACCGACGTGGTGGAGGCGCTGCGCGAGCTGGCGATCCCCAACCTGCGCTGGCCGGGCGGCTGCTTCGCCGACACGTACCACTGGCGCGACGGCGTGGGCCCGGCGGCCGACCGCCCCCGCATCGTCAACACGCACTGGGGCGACGTCGTCGAGGACAACGCGTTCGGCACGCACGAGTTCATGGCGCTGTGCGACCTGCTGGGCACGGCCCCGTACATCTCGGGGAACGTCGGCTCCGGCACGGTGCAGGAGACGGCGGACTGGGTCGAGTACCTGACCCGCGGCGACGACTCGCCGATGGCACGCCTGCGCCGCGAGCACGGTCGTGACGAGCCGTGGGGCGTGTCGTTCTTCGGCATCGGCAACGAGCCGTGGGGCTGCGGCGGCAACCTGCGCGCCGACCAGTTCGCGTCGCTCGCCCGCCAGCACGCGACGTACGCCCGCGACCACGGCGGCAACCGCCTCGTGCGGGTGGCGGCGGGCGCGTCGGACGACGACTACGCGTGGACCGAGACGCTCATGCAGCAGGTGGCGAAGCTCGGCGACGCGGAGCCGCGCGACCTGTGGCAGATGGTCTCGTTCCACTTCTACACGTTCGCCGGGACGTGGGGGGACAAGGGCGCCGCCACCGAGTTCACGCGCGACGAGTACTGGGCCACGATGCGCAAGGCGCTCGACGTGCGCCGCATCATCGCCGGCCACTCGGCCGTGATGGACGCCTACGACCCGGAGGCCAGGCTCGGGCTCGCGCTCGACGAGTGGGGCACCTGGTGGAACGTGGAGCGGGACACCAACCCCGGCTTCCTGTACCAGCAGAACGCCATGCGCGACGCCCTCGTCGCGTCGGTGCACTTCGACGCCTTCCACGACCACGCCCGCCGGCTGCGCCTGGCGAACATCGCCCAGACGGTCAACGTGCTGCAGTCCATGCTCCTCACGGACGGCGCGAAGATGATCAAGACGCCCACGTTCCACGCCTTCGCGATGAGCGCGGGCCACCACGACGCCGCGAGCCTCCCGGTGCGCGAGCGCGTCGCGCGCGCCACGCACGACGTCGACGGCACGCCCGTCGGCACGGTCTCGGCGTCGGCGTCCACGAAGGACGGCGCGGTGCTGGTCTCGCTGACCAACCTCGACCCGGACGCCCCGGCCACGGTGCGCGTCGACCTGCGCGGGCGGGCGGTGAGCGACCCCGTCGCCACCGTGCTCGCCGCCGACGACCCGGCTGCGCACAACACCTTCGACGCGCCCGACGCCGTCGCGCCGCGCCCGCTCGACGGGGTGACGGTGACCGACGGCGTGCTCACGGCGGAGCTGCCGCCGGCGGCGTTCGCGACGGTGCGCCTCACGCTCGCGTCGTAGCGGGTGCCATTATATGAGACAGACGGTCCCACTGAACGGACGACGGGTGTAGACCTGGGGCATGACCAGCCCTGACGTCGAGGACCCCGCCGTCGCCGACCCCGAGCACCGGTACTGGCGGCGCAACCTCGCCGTCGGCACGGTCGGGTCGTTCACCACGCTCGTGGCGATGACCCTGCTGGTGCCGTTCCTGCCGGAGTACGTGCGGCAGCTCGGCGTGGACGACCCGGCCGCCGTCGTGCGCTGGTCGGGGATCGCGTACGGGGCCACGTTCCTCACGGCGGCGCTCACCGCGCCGCTGTGGGGAGCGCTCGGCGACCGGTTCGGCCGCAAGTCGATGCTGGTGCGCGCCAGCCTGGGGATGGCGGTCGCGATGACGCTGCTCGGGTTCGTGCAGAGCGTCGAGCAGCTCGTCGCGGTCCGGCTGCTGGTGGGCCTGCTCGGCGGCTACTCCTCGGGGGCGACCATCCTCGTGGCCGCGCAGACGCCGAAGGACCGCAGCGCGTGGGCGCTCGGGGTGCTGTCGTCCGGCATCCTCGCGGGCAACGTCGTCGGGCCGCTGGTCGGCGGCTTCGTGCCCGCCTGGGTGGGCATCCGGCCGACGTTCGTCGTGTGCGGGGCGGTGATCTTCCTGGCGTTCCTCGCCACGACGCTCCTGCTCCGCGAGCCGCGGACCGGGCCGCGGCCGCCCCGGGCCGCCGCACGGCGTCGCGGCGTGTGGTCGCAGGTCCAGCGCCCGGGCGCGGTCGTCGCCCTGCTGGCGACGTCGAGCCTGCTGCTGTTCTCGACGATGTCGATCGAGCCGATCGTCACGGTGTACGTGGAGGACCTGGGCCAGCTCTCGCACGCCGCGGGCGTCGCGGGGATCCTCGTCGCGCTGACCGCCCTGGGCAGCGTCGTCGCGGCGCCGCGGGTCGGCCGGCTCGCCGACCGGGTCGGGCACACGCGCGTGGTCGTCGCCTGTCTCGCCGCGGCGGGCGTGCTGGCGCTGGCGCAGGCGCTCGTGACGAACGTCTGGCAGCTCGGCGTGCTGCGCGTGCTGCTCGGCCTCAGCCTCGGCGGCCTGCTGCCGTCGATCACGGCGGCGGTGCGCCACCTCGCCCCGCCGGACGCCGTCGGCCGGGTGCTGGGGCTCGGCGTCTCCGCGCAGTACGTGGGGCAGGTCGCGGGGCCCGTGCTCGGCGGCCTGGTGGCCGCCCAGGCCGGCCTGCGCGCCGTCTTCGTCGCCACCGCCGTCGTCCTGCTCGCCGCGGCGGCGCTCAACCTCGTCGTGCTGCGCCGCGGCGCGCGAAATCCGTCGACCGAGGCGCGGGAGGCCGTGACACTCGGGTCATGACGATCACGCGGCTCGACCCCGCCGGCCTGCACGCGACCCCGGGCTACCACCACGTCACGGTCGTCGAGGCGGGGCGGACGGCGTACCTGGCGGGCCAGTGCCCGCTGGACGCCGACGGCCGGCTGGTGGGGCCCGGCGACCTGGCGGCCCAGGTCGGCCAGGTGGTCGCCAACGCGCTCCTCGCGCTCGACGGCGCGGGCGCCGCGCCCGACGACGTCGTGCGGTCCGTCGTCTACGTCCGCAGCGCCGACCGGGCGGATCTCGCGGCGGCCTGGCAGCGCCTGCTCGACTCGCCGCTGGCCCCCGCGTTCACCACCGCCAGCACGCTGCTCGGTGTGGCCCAGCTCGGCTTTTCCGGCCAGCTCGTCGAGGTGGACCTGACCGCCGCGCTCCCGCCCGCGGTCTGAACTCGACACTCGAGTCGTCCGATGAATCCTTCCAATCGACGATTGAATCGTGCTAATTTCCCGTGGCATGACCACATCGGCCGCAATGACGCGGCGCACGTTCGGGAAGCTGGCCGGGATCACCGCAACAGCGCTGCTGCCGTGGGCGCAGGCCCCACGCGCCGCCGCCTCGGGCCCGCCTGAGGTCGTCGAGACGGACACGCACGTCGTGGTGGACAACGGCCTCGTCCGCCTCACCGTGGACAAGTCGAATGGTCGGACCACCTCGCTCGTCTACGACGGCGTGAACCTGGTCGGCCGCGGGAACTACGACATGAACACCGTCCGCGAGGGCGGGGGCCTGCCGCTCCCGCCGGCGGACAACCACCTCAGCGTCCGGGTCGAGCAGGACTTCGTCGACGTCGCCTACCACCACAGCCCGTCGGGCGACATGCCGTGCTGGCTCGTGCGGCACCACGTCGTGCGCTCCGGCGAGGCCGGCATCCACCTGGCCTACAGCTACGACCACCCGGCGGAGCTGCACGGCTTCCGCACCGACCAGCACCGGTACGTCTTCTACACCGCGGGCGGCGTCTTCACGCACGCCTCCGTGCCCGACGAGGCCGACGCGGTCCCGTGGCGCGAGGCCGCGGCGCGCATGCCCACCGGGGCCGAGATCTCGCGCGCCGAGATGGTGATGGACGCGACCTACGACCTCGAGGGCTCCGGCTCCGCCTACCCCCGCCGCTACTACACGAAGTACGACTGGGCCGTGTCCATGAAGGACCACAGCCTGCACGGGCTGTACGGGAGCGGCTACGGCATGTGGGCCGCCCTGCCGAACCTCGAGGGGTTCAGCGGCGGCCCGGTGCGCCAGGACCTGATCCTGCACCAGACCGGCGACACCCCCGTGCTGCTCGTGGAGCCGCAGGCCACCCACTACGGCGCGCCGCCGGTGCGCGTCGCCGCCGGGCAGGCCTGGCAGAAGACCTACGGCCCGTACTTCGTCTACCTCAACAAGGGCGACGACCCGCGGGCCCTGCGCCGCGACGCCGCCCGCCAGGCGCGGTTCGAGTCGCACGCGGAGTTCTACGACCGGCTGGCGATCGAGGGCTGGACGCCCACCGCCGAGCGGTCGCGCGTGCGCGGCACGGTCCGGGTCCCCGGGCTGCCGAAGCTGGACGGCGCCGTCGTCGTGCTGTCGGACAACGGCACGCCCATGCAGGACTCCGTGCTCGGGCACAACTACTGGGCCGACGCCGGGCCGGGCGGGCAGTTCGCGCTCGACCACGTGCGCCCCGGCACCTACCGCCTCACCGTCTACGGCGGCGGCCTGTGGGGCGAGTACGTGATCGACGACGTCGAGGTCGGCGCCGGCCAGGAGGTCACGCTGGGCCGCATGCTGTGGGAGCCCACGAGCCACGGCCGGACGGTGTTCCAGCTCGGCACGCCCAGCCGCGACTCGGGCGAGTTCCGCCACGGCCGGGAGTTCCGGCGCTACGGCCTGTTCGAGTCGTTCCACGACGACTTCCCCGACGGCGTCACCTTCACGGTCGGCAAGAGCACCCCGCAGGACTGGAACTACATCCAGTACCAGCGGTCGTACCCGGTGCAGGCGCCCGAGGGCACCGTGCTGCCCCAGGACGCCGACGGCGTCTGGCTGTTCGACTTCGGCACCGGGTCCAGCCCCGTCGCCGCCGGGTACCAGCGGGTCGCGCAGAACACGCTGTACTCCGCCGGGGCGGGCTTCGGCCTCGACCGTACGGTCGACTCCCGGGACCGCGGGTCGGACGGAGACCTGCAGCGCGACTTCGTCGTCGGCTCCGGCTACACGTTCGCGGTGGACCTGCCCGACGGCGAGTACGAGGTCACCGTGCTCTCCGGCGACGACATCGCGGCCAACAAGACGCAGGTCTCGTTCGGCGGCGGCGCGCCGGTGGCCCTCGACTCGGGCCGCGGCGAGTACGCCGTGCACACCGCGACGGTGACCGTCACCGGGGGCCGGCTCGACCTGCTCGCCGGCGGCGACGGCCGGATCAACGCCGTCGAGATCCTCGCGGCGGACGCCGCGCTCCCCGTGCTCGGGAGCCTCGAGGTCGACGGCGCGGACCTGGTGCCGGGCTTCAGCACGTTCCGCTCCGACTTCGCCGCCGACCTGCCCTGGGACCAGGAGTCGGTGACGGTCCGGGCCACCGGCCGGGGCGGCGCACGCGTGACGATCGGGGGCGACGTCGTCCCCGAGGCCGGGCTCGCCGTGCCCCTGCACGCGCAGCGCACCGTGCTCGAGGTCGTGGTGAGCGACGACGACGCCGGGTCGACGGCGCCGACGACGTACCGGCTGCACGTCACCCGGCAGGAGAGCCCGTGGCGCATCCTGTTCGACCTCGGTCGCGCGCCGGCGGCGGGCGCGCGGGCCACCCTGACGGTCGCGCTGGCGGCGTGGGCCATGGGCTCCGCGCTGCCCGTGCCGCCGGAGAACAGCAACCTCACGATCAGGGTCAACGGAGAGCCGTTCGTCTGGACCTTCGGGCCCGAGGACGCGAAGGGGGCCACGTACCGCAGCGCACGGGGCGGGCGGAGCTACACCCGCGAGATCGCCTTCGACGCGGCCCTGCTCAAGCCGGCCGGGAACGAGATCACGCTGCAGATCAACGCCGGCGCCGAGCACCTGTGGAACGAGGCGGCCTACGACGCCGTCCGGCTCGAGATCGCCTGAGCCGAGTGCGGTCCAGCGGGGGGGGATGGGGGGGGGCGGCCACCCCAACAACCCCCGCCCGACGCGCACAAGGGGCCCCCCGCAGGCCGCCAACAC
>NZ_JBHTVC010000064.1:0-28987 GCF_042793275.1 Isoptericola sp. NPDC056578 | reverse complement strand
GGCGGGGGCGCCGCCCCCGGCGGCCCCCCCGCCGTCCCCCACGGCGGGCCGGGGGCCTTGGGGGGGGGCCCGCCGGGGGGCTGCGGGGCGCACGCCGTCGTCACGACGCGACCGTCACGGCGCCGCGGTCGGCCTCGCGCAGGGCCACCTTGTTCACCTTGCCGGACGCGTTCGTGGGGATCGCGTCGACGACGACGAGGTCCTTGGGCTGCTTGAAGCGGGCGAGGGTGTCGCCCAGCCAGTCCTGGAGCTCCGCGAGGCCGAGCGGCTCTCCGGGGGTCAGGACCACGGCGGCGACGGGCACCTCGCCCCAGCGCTCGTCGCGCCGGCCGTACACCGCCGCCGCGGCGATCCGCGGGTGCGCGAAGAGGGCGTTCTCCACCTCGGCGCAGTACACGTTCTCGCCGCCCGAGATGATCATGTCCTTGAGCCGGTCGACGACCCAGACGAAGCCGTCCTCGTCCTGGCGGACCAGGTCGCCCGAGTGGAACCAGCCGCCGTCGAAGGCTGCCGCCGTCTCGGCAGGCTTGCGCCAGTACCCCTTCATGAGGTTCGGCCCGCGGTAGACGATCTCCCCGATGCTCCCGGTCGGGACGTCGCGGAGCTCGGCGTCGACGATCCTCCACTGGACGGTGGGGACCGGACGCCCGACCGACCCGAGCTTGCGCAGCGCGTCCCGGCCGCGCAGCGCGCAGGTGATGGGGGAGAGCTCGGTCTGGCCGAAGACGGCGACGTTGAGGGCGTCGGGGAACGTCTCGGTCATCGTGCGCAGCAACGTGTCGGACGCCGGCGCGGCACCCCAGCTGATCACGCGCAGCCGCAGGTCGCGGTCGCGGATGCCGGGGACGGCGCAGATCGCCTGCCACTGCTGCGGCACGTTGAAGACGATGGTGGCACCCTCCCGCTCCCACGCGTCGACGAGCGCCGCGGCGTCGAAGGCGCCGAGCGGGTGGATGACGGTCGGGATGCCGACCACGAAGTTGGCGGCGATCGACCCGAGCCCGGCGATGTGGAACAGGGGCGCGGTGAGGAAGGCGACGTCGGACTCGTCGAAGATCTCGTTCACCCGCAGGACGGTGAGGGACTGCGCCGTCATGTTGAGGTGGTCGAGCATGGCGCCCTTGGGCCGCCCGGTGGTCCCCGACGTGTACATGATGAGACAGGTCGTGTCCTCGGGGACGTCGGGCGCGACGAAGCCGTCGAGGGGCTCGGCGAGGAGGTCCGCGATGCTCTCCTGCCCGTCGGCGGCGTCGCCCACCACGACGACGCCGCGGAGTCGGTCGGTGAGCTGCTGCGCGGCCGAGAGCAGGGGGGCGAGCGGCTGGTCGACGACCACGAGGTCCGCGTCGGCGTCGTCGACGACGTAGGCGATCTCGGCGGGGGAGAGCCGCACGTTCATGGGGACGGCGACGGCGCCGAGGCGGTTGATCGCGAAGACGGTCTCCACCACGAGGGTGTGGTTGAGCGTCAGGAGCAGCACGCGGTCGCCGAAGCCGACGCCGCGCCGCCGGAGCGCCGCGGCGAGGGTGTCCATGTGCCGGGCGGCGTCGGCCCAGGTGGTCACCTCGCCCTGGAAGGAGAAGGCGGTCGCGTCGGGCTTGGTCGCGGCGTGGGTGAGGACCTGGTTCATCCAGTGGTTGCGGCGGACAGTCGGGGGGATGGCGTCCGTGGCGTCGCTCATGGCATGCACCTCTTCGTACGTGAGCCGAGTCGGGGGCGTGGCGCCGTCGCCACGTCCCGTCCGTTCCTGCCGCCCGCGGGGGTCGACGAGATCATGTTACTCACCATTCACATCCGAGTGCCAGCCCCTGCGGGGGGCCGGCGTTAGTGTGTGCACCGTGAGCGAGGCGAGGGCGGCGGACCAGGTCAGGAGGCGCCCACGTGACCGGCGGCAGACCATCGAGGCGGCCGCCGCGGTCGCCTTCGCGGAGCGCGGGTACCACCGGGTGGCGATGCAGGACGTCGCCGACGCGGTGGGGATCACCGCGGCGGCGCTCTACCGGCACTTCGACAACAAGTACGAGCTGTTCCGCGAGATCGCGATGGACCTCGTCGCCCGGCTGACCGACGCGACCGCGGCGGTGGGGGAGGTGAGCGACCGCACTCCGGCGACGGCGCGCACGGAGGCAGCGGCCGTCCTCGACGCCGTCTCGGGCGAGACCGTCGCGATGCGGTCGTCGGGGAACATCTACCGCTGGGAGAGTCGCTACCTGCGCCCCGAGGACCGCCGGGCCCTGGCCGCGGAGTTCACGGCCCTGCGGCGCCGTCTCGCCGAGCCCGCCGCGATGCTGCGGCCCGACCTCGACCCGCCGACGCTGGACCTCGTCGCCCTGGCCGCGCTGAGCGTGATCGCGAGCGTCACCGCCCACCGCACCCCGATGGCCGTCGCGTCGCTGCAGGCGCTGCTGCGCGAGGCGGCGATGCGCGTGCTCACCGAGGCGCCGGGTCCGGCGCCGACCGCGCCGGCGGAGGGGCACGGACAGGTCGAGGCCGCGCCGCCGGGCCGACGCCGCGACCAGCTCGCGCAGGCGGGGATCGCGGCGTTCGCCCGCAGGGGCTACCACGAGGCGTCGATCGAGGAGATCGCCGCCGCGGTGGGGATCACGCCGTCGGGCGTCTACCGACACTTCAGCGGCAAGTCCGAGATCCTGCGCACGGCGTGCGAGCGGGCCGCGGCGGCCCTGGACGCCGCGGCCGACGACGCGCTGGGCCGCCCCGACCCCCGCGAGGCGCTGCACAGCCTCGAGGCGGCGTACGTCCGCTTCGCCGTCGAGGACCGCGACCTCATGGACGTGTACACGGCGGACGTCGGTGCGCTCGACGCCGAGGACCAGCGCCGCCTGCGGCGGCTCCAGCGCGCGCACGTCGACGACTGGGTGGAGCTGCTCGGGCGGTTGCGTCCGGACCTCGACCCGCGCGACCTGCGGTTCCTCGTGCACGCCGGCTTCAACGTGGTCGCCGACCTGAGCGTCGCGCTGCGCCGCAGCCCGGCGCCCGAGGCCAAGCGGTGGATCGGGGCAGTGCTGGAGACCGTGCTGGGCGTCTGACGACGGCCTAGCCCCGGGAACCCTTCGACCGACCGTGGAGCAGCGGGATCATCCTGGCGACCAGGTGCATGTCCTTCTCGGTGCGGTCCATCGTCAGGAGGTTCAGCGCGGCCTTCCGGGTCTGGCGTGCCACGGACTTCACCGTGCTGAACTCGCGCAGGCCGTCGGCGCCGTGGATGCGGCCGAAGCCGGACTCCTTGACCCCCCCGAAGGGGAGGGCCGCGACCGCGGCGAACCCGAGCACCGAGTTCACGGTCACGACGCCGGCGCGCAGGGCGTCGGCGGCCGCCGACGCCGCGCGGGCGTCCTTGGTGAAGACCGCCGCGCCGAGCCCGTACGGGGTCGCGTTCGCCCGCTCGACCGCCTCCTCGAGGGAGGCGACGGTGTTGATCACGACGAGCGGGCCGAACGTCTCGTGCCGCACCGCGAGGGAGTGCTCGTCGACGTCGGTGACGACGATCGGGTCGATCACCCGGCCGTGCACGCTCTCGGTACCACCGAGCACCGCCGTGCCCGACCGCACGGCGTCCTCGACGTGCCGGCGCACCACGTCCGCCTGGGCGGGCAACGTCATCGGGCCGTACTGCGCGTCGGCGCCCGAGGTGCGCAGCCGTCCCGCCCGCTCCACGACACGGGACACGAGGGCGTCGCGCACCGCCTCGACGACGTAGACGCGCTCGACGCCGACGCACGTCTGGCCCGCGTTGCCCATCGCGCCGAAGACGACGAAGTCGGCCGCGGCGTCGAGGTCGGCGTCGGCCGCGACGAGCAGCGCGTCCTTGCCGCCGCACTCGGCCACGATCGGCACCAGCCGCTCGGCGGCGGCCGCCATGACCTTCTTCGCCGTCGCGGTGGAGCCCGTGAACGCGACCTTGTCGACGTCGGCCGCGACGAGCGCGGCGCCCGTCGCCCCGTCGCCCGTGACGGCGACGAGGACGTCGTGCCCCACGGCCTCCCGCCAGCGCTCGGCGAGCCACGCGGCCGGGCCGGGCGTCAGCTCGCTGGGCTTGAAGACGACGGCGTTGCCGGCGGCGAGCGCGTACGAGATCGAGCCCATGGGGGTGTACAGCGGGTAGTTCCACGGCCCGATGACGCCCACGACGCCGTAGGGCTCGTAGCCGACCGTGGCGTGCTGGTTGTAGTTGACCAGGCCGGCGCGCACCCGGCGGCGGCGCAGCACGCGGGCGGCGTTCTTCGCCGCCCAGTCGAGGTGCCCCAGGGTGAGCATGACCTCGAGCAGGGCGTCGTCCGCCGGCTTCCCGGTCTCCGCGGCGATGAGGTCGGCCAGCTCCCGGGCGCGCAGCGCGACGTGCGACTTCCAGCGCAGGAGGTGCGCGCGACGTCCGGCGAAGCCCTGCTCGCGCCACCAGCGGGCGCCGTCCCGGGCGCTGGTGACGGCGATGCCGACCTGGGCGGCGTCCGCCACCGGGTAGCTGGCGACGGGCTCGCCGTCGACGGGGCGGTACGTGGTGATCTGCCGGGCTTCCCGCCCGGCCTGGGCGGTCTGGTCCGCAAGCGTCATCGCCGGTCTCCTACTCCACGTCGAGCAGACAAGTAAATCGCGAGTCACACATTACGGCCGCTCCGGGACGACGCGCAAGGATTTCTCTAATCTTGGTTAGAAATCAGGCTAGGATCGGAGCATGGACGTCACCGGGACGGAGGCGACGCGACCGGCGTCGAAATCGGCGCAGACGCGCCAGCGCATCCTGGACGCGGCCGCCGAGGTGCTGTCGCGCAAGGGGTACGCGGGCACGCGCCTCGCCGACGTCGCCGCGGTCGCCGGCGTCCAGGCGCCCGCGATCTACTACTACTTCTCCTCGCGCGACGGTCTCGTCGAGGAGGTCATGTGGGAGGGTGCGCACCGCGTCCGGCTCCACGTCGAGGAGACGCTGGAGGCGCTGCCCGACGGCACCACCGCGATGGAGCGGCTCCTCGTGGCCGTGGACGCGCACCTGCGCTACGAGCTGCAGCTGTCCGACTACGCCACCGCCTCGATCCGCAACGCGGGGCACGTCCCGGAGCAGCTGCGGGTGCGCCCGGCCGCCGAGGAGGCGCTCTACAGCAGGCTGTGGCGCGACCTGTTCGTCGCCGCCCAGCAGGCGGGGGAGGTGCGCGCCGACCTGGACGTCAACACCTTCCGCCTGCTCCTGCTGGGGGCGATGAACTGGGTGGTCGAGTGGTGGAACCCGCGCACGCGCTCCCTCGACGAGCTGGTGGCGACCGCGCAGGGGATGGTCAGGCACGGAGCCGGGGCCGGCTGACCAGCTCCAGCCGGGCCCGCAGCACCTCCTCGGCCTCGGCCACGGTGCGGCGGACCACCTCCCCGGCGGCCGGGACGTCGTGGATGAGGCCCTGGACGAGCCCGACGGTCCAGATCCCCGCGTCGAGGTCGCCGTCCTCGAAGACCTTCCGGCCCCGGGCGCCCGCGACCAGGTCGCGCACGTCCTCGAACCGCCCGCCGCCCGCCAGGATCTCGACGACCTCGTCGCTGACGGCGTTCTTCGCGACCCGCGCCGTGTTGCGCAGGGAGCGGAAGATGAGGTTGGTGTCGAGCTCCGACCCGGCGACGATCCGCTCCTTCACGGCCGGCGCGACGGGCGACTCGACCGTGCACATGAACCGCGAGCCCATCGTGACCCCGTCGGCCCCGAGGGCCAGCGCCGCCGCCAGGCCCCGGCCGTCCGCGATCCCGCCGCAGGCGAGGAACGGGATCGTCAGCCGGTCCGCGGCGGCCGGGAGCAGCACCATGCCGGGCACGTCGTCCTCGCCGGGGTGACCGGCGCACTCGAACCCGTCGATCGACACCGCCGTCACCCCGACGGCCTGGGCCTTGAGCGCGTGCCGCACGCTGGTGCACTTGTGGATCACCCGCACCCCGTGGGCGCCGAACATCTCCATGTGCGGCTCGGGGTTGGAGCCGGCGGTCTCGACGATCGTGATGCCGGCGTCGACGATCGCCCGCCGGTACTCGTCGTACGGCGGCGGGTCGATCGCCGGCAGGATCGTGAGGTTGACCCCGAGGGGCTTGTCGGTCAGGCGGCGGGCCCGCTCGATCTCCCTGACGAGGTCGGCCGGGGTGGGCTGGGTGAGCGCGGTGATGATGCCCAGCCCGCCCGCCTCGGAGACCGCGGCGGCCAGCTCTGCCCGGCCGACCCACATCATGCCGCCCTGGACGACCGGGTGCTCGATCCCGAACGCCTCGGTGAAGCGCGTGCTGATCACGACGTCCCCCCGCTCACTCGTAGGTCTCGCCGGCGGCGGCCCGCGCGACCAGGGAGGCGGGCGGCCGGAACCGCTCGCCGTAGGTGTCGGCCAGCTCGTGCGCACGGGCGACGAAACCCGTCAGGCCGCCGTCGTACTGGTTGACGTACTGCAGCACCCCGCCGGTCCAGGCGGGGAACCCGATGCCGTAGATCGACCCGACGTTGGCGTCCGCGACGGAGGTGAGCACGCCGTCGTCGAGGCAGGCGATCGCGTCCAGCGCCTCGGCGAAGAGCATCCGCTCCTGCAGGTCCACCAGGGGCACCCGGGCGCTCCCCGAGCCGAACCGCTCGCGCAGCCCCGGCCACAGGCGCGTGCGCCGGCCCGCCTCGTCGTAGTCGTAGAAGCCGCGCCGCGCCCTGCGTCCGGGCCGGTCCTGGTCGTCGACCATCCAGTCGACGACCGCCTCGGCGGGGTGCGCCGTCCAGGTGCCGCCCTCCGCCTCGTGCGCGGCCCGTGTCTCGGTGCGGATCTTCTGGGTGAGGGAGAGCGTGAGCTCGTCGAGGAGCTGCAGCGGCCCCGCGGGATACCCGGCCTGGAGCGCGGCCTGCTCCACGGACGCGGGCTCGACGCCCTCGCCCACGGCGGCGACGGCCTCGTCGATGAACCGGCCGATCACCCGCGAGGTGAAGAAGCCCCGGGCGTCGTTGACGACGATGGGCGTCTTGCGGATCTGCAGCACGAAGTCGAAGACCTTCGCGAGGACGGCGTCGCTGGTGCGCGCGCCCCGGACGATCTCGACCAGCGGCATCTTGTCGACGGGGGAGAAGAAGTGGATCCCGATGAAGTCCTCGGCCCGGTCGACCCCCTCGGCGAGCAGCGAGATCGGCAGGGTGGACGTGTTCGAGCCGAGCACGGCGTCGGGCTCGACGACGTCCTGGATCTCCCGGAACACGGACTGCTTGAGGTCGACGGACTCGAAGACCGCCTCGACGACGAAGTCCACGCCCGCGAAGTCGGCGGGGTCGTCGGTCGTGGAGATCCGCTCCAGGAGGGCCGCGCTCGCCTCCGGCGTCGTCCTCCCGCGGCCCAGGGCCTTCTCCTCGAGGCGGCGCGCGTAGTCCTTGCCCCGCTCGGCGGCGCCCGTCGACGTGTCCTTGAGCACGACGTCGACGCCGCTGCGGGCGGCCACGTAGGCGATGGCGGCGCCCATCATCCCGGCGCCGACGACGCCGACCTTCTTCGCCCGGAACGTCGGGTACCCGGCGGGCCGGCTGGCGCCGGCGTTGATGCTCTCCAGGTCGAAGAAGAACGCCTTGATCATGTTCTTCGCGACCGGCGAGTGCGTGAGCTGCACCAGGTAGCGGGTCTCGATCGTCGAGGCGGTGTCGAAGTCGACGTACGCCCCCTCCACGGCGGCCGCCATCGCGGCGCGCGGTGCGGGCATCGGGGCCCCCTTGACCTGCCTGCGCAGCATCGCGGGCATCGCCGCGAGCGCCTGTGCGAGGGACGGGGAGGTCGGCGCGCCGCCGGGCAGCCGGAAGCCCTTGACGTCCCACGGCTTGACCGGCTCCGGGTTCGCGGCGATCCAGGCCTTCGCGCGGTCGCGGACCTCCGCCGCGGGGACCACCTCGTCGACGAGGCCGACCTCGAGCGCGCCCGCGGCGGTGAACTTCGTGGCCGGCAGGATGACGTCCGCCAGCGCCTTCTGCAGCCCGAGCATCCGCACCGTGCGGCTCACGCCGCCGCCGCCGGGCAACAGGCCGAGGGAGACCTCGGGGAGCCCGAGGCGCAGGCCCTTGACGTCGCCGGCGGCGATGCGGTGGTGGGTGGCGAGCGCGACCTCGAGCCCCCCGCCCAGTGCCGTGCCGTCGATCGCGGCGACCACCGGCCGGCCGAGCCGCTCGATCCGGCGCAGCAGCGACTTCACGTGCTCGATGTCCGCGGTCTCCTCGGCCGACCGCGCCGGGTCGGCGGAGCGGAGCAGCTCGAGGTCCCCGCCGGCGAACCAGCTCTTCTTCGCCGACGCGAGGACGACGCCGGAGATCCGGTCGCGCTCGGCCTCGAGGCGCTCGACGCTCGCCTCGAGCGCGGCCCGGAAGTGGGCGTTCATGGTGTTGGCGCCGCGGTCGGGGTCGTCCATGGTGAGGGTGACGACGCCGTCGCCGTCCTCGTCCCAGGCGTACCCGCCCTGCACGCCCGCCCGGTCCTCGATGACGCTCATGCCGTCTCCCCTTCCTCGACCCGCTCGATGATGGTGGCGATGCCCATGCCCGCCCCGACGCACAGCGTGGCGAGGCCGCGACGCAGGTCGCGGCGCTCCAGCTCGTCGAGCAGCGTGCCGAGGATCATCGCGCCCGTGGCGCCCAGGGGGTGCCCCATGGCGATCGCCCCGCCGTTGACGTTGACCTTGTCGTGCGGGATGCCGAGCTCGCGCTCCCACCGCATGACGACCGAGGCGAAGGCCTCGTTGAGCTCGAACAGGTCGATGTCGTCGACCGTGAGGCCCGCACGATCGAGCGCCTTGCGCGTGGCGGGGGCGGGGCCGGTGAGCATGATGGTGGGCTCCGAGCCCGTCACGGCGGTGGCGACGACCCGCGCCCTCGGCGTGAGGCCGAGGCGCTCGCCCACCTCCCGGCTGCCGACCACGACGAGGGCCGCGCCGTCGACGATGCCCGACGAGTTCGCGGCCGTGTGCACGTGGTCGATCGACTCGAGCCAGTGGTACTTCTGCAGCGCCACGGCGTCGTAGCCGGACTGCGCCCCGGGGATCTCGAACGCGGGCTTGAGGTGGCCCAGGCTCTCGACCGTGGAGCCCGGCCGGCGGTGCTCGTCATGGTCGAGCAGCGAGACGCCGTTGAGGTCGCGCACCGGCACGACCGACCGGGCGAACCGGTCCTCGCGCCACGCCTCGTCGGCCCGTCGCTGCGACTCCACGGCGTAGGCGTCGACGTCCTCGCGGGAGAACCCGTCGAGCGTGGCGATGAGGTCGGCGCCGATGCCCTGCGGGACGAAGTAGAGGTCGTAGTTCGTGGTCGGGTCCTGCACGTAGGCGCCGCCGTCGGAGCCGATCGGCACGCGCGACATCGACTCGACGCCACCCGCCAGCACGAGGTCCTCGAAGCCGCTGGCGACCTTCTGGGCGGCCACGTTGACGGCCTCCAGGCCCGAGGCGCAGAACCGGTTGAGCTGGACGCCCGCGACGGTCTCGGGCAGGCCGGCGACGAGCGCCGCGGTGCGGGCGATGTCGCCGCCCTGCTCGCCGACGGGCGAGACGACGCCGAGCACGATGTCGTCGACGGCCGCCGGGTCGAGGGTGGGGTGGCGCTCGCCGAGGGCGTGGATCAGCCCCACGACCAGGTCGACGGGCTTGACGCCGTGGAGCGCCCCGCCGCGGTTCTTGCCGCGCGGCGTGCGGACGGCGTCGTAGATGTATGCCTCTGTCACGGATGTCCTCACAGCCCGAGGCCCCGACCGACGATCTCCTTCATGATCTCGGTCGTGCCTCCGTAGATGGTGGTGATGCGGGCGTCCTCGTAGTCCCGCGCGATGCGGTACTCGCGCATGTAGCCGTAGCCGCCGTGGAGCTGCAGGCAGCGGCCCACGACGTCGACGTACTGCTCGGTGGTCCAGAACTTGGCGGCGGCGGCGTCCTCGGGATCCAGGGATCCCGCGTGGTGCCGCTTCAGGCAGCCGTCGATCAGCGCGCGGCCGGCGCGCACGGCCGTGACCATCTCGGCGAGCTCGAAGCGGGTGTTCTGGAACGACCCGATCGGCTGCCCGAAGGCCTGTCGCTGCTTGACGTACTCCAGCGTGCGCTCCAGCACGCCCTCGCTGGAGGCGACGGCGGCCGCGGCGATGGAGATGCGCTCCTGCGGGAGGTTGCGCATGAGGCCCGCGAACCCCGTGCCCTCCTCGCCGAGCAGGTTCGCGGCCGGGACGCGCACGCCCTGGAAGGCGAGCTCGCTCGTGTCCTGGGCGTGCAGGCCGATCTTGTCGAGCCGGCGCCCCCGGGAGAAGCCGGGGGAGTCGGCGGGGATCACGAGCAGGCTCAGCCCACGGTGCGGGTGCTCCCCGGTGCGCACGGCCGTGACCACCAGGTCGGCGTTCTGCCCGTTGGAGATGAAGATCTTGGACCCGTCGACGACGTAGTCGTCGCCGTCGCGGACCGCCGACGTGCGGATCCCCGCGAGGTCGCTGCCGGTGCCGGGCTCGGACATCGCCACGGCCACGACGGTCTCGCCGGCGGCGATGCCGGGGAGCCAGCGCTGCTTCTGCTCCTCGGTCGTCAGGTCGGTGAAGTAGGGGATGACGATGTCGTTCGACAGCGCGATGCCGGCCATCCCGGACGACACGGGGTGGCGGGCGAGCTCCTCGCCCATCACCGCGTTGAAGCGGAAGTCGTCCGACCCGCCGCCGCCGAAGCGCTCCGGGATGCCGAACCCGAGGATCCCCGCCTCGGCCGCCTGGACGAAGAGCTTGCGGTCGACCCGCCCCTCGGCGTCCCAGCGGTCGGCGTGGGGGCGCGCGTACTGCTCCACGAAGGCGCGCACCATGTCGCGGAACTGCTCGTGCTCGTCCTCGTACAGGTCACGCGGCCCGATGATGCCGGTCATGCTGCCTCCGATCATCCTTGATCTTGACGTCCCACTTTTTATACCATGTTAGAAACCGCGGCTGCCAGGGCTTGATCCTGACCTCTAGTCATGATGCGATGCTCACAAGGTTTGAATCTGCATTAAGCAATCGCGCAAGGGAGCGTGACATGGGAGAGCACCCCTCCCCGACGACGGGCGGCGACCGGCTGCGTGGCCGCGTCGCGGTCGTCACCGGGGCGAGCCGCGGCATCGGGCACGCGATCGCGCGGCGCTTCGCGGCCGAGGGCGCCGCGCTCGTGCTGACCGCGCGGTCGGCGGACGCGCTGGCCACCGCGGCGGAGTCGCTCGGGGACGGCGTCCCGGTACGCGTCGTGGCCGGCCGCGCCCAGGACCCCGCGCACCGGCGCGAGGCGATCGGTACCGCCGTGCGCGAGCTCGGCGGGCTGGACGTCCTGGTCAACAACGTCGGCATCAACCCCGTGTACGGGCCGCTGGTCGACCTGGACCCCGAGGCGGCCCGCAAGATCCTGGACGTCAACGTGCTGGGCACGCTGGGCTGGGTCCAGGAGGCCTGCGCCGCCGGGCTGGGCGCACGGGACGGCGCGGCCGTGCTCAACATGTCGTCGGTGGCCGGGGCCGTGCCGTCGCCGGGGATCGGGTGGTACGGCGTGAGCAAGGCCGCGGTCTCGCACCTCACCGTGACGCTGGCGGCCGAGCTCGGCCCCCGGGTCCGGGTCAACGCGCTCGCCCCGGCGGTCGTGCGGACGCAGTTCGCGCGCGCCCTGTACGAGGGGCGCGAGGAGGAGGTGGCCGCGGCCTACCCGATGCGGCGGCTGGGCAGCCCGGACGACGTGGCGTCCGCAGCCGCCTACCTCTGCTCCGACGAGGCCGCCTGGGTCACCGGCCAGGTGCTGACCCTCGACGGCGGCCTGCTGGCCGCGGGAGGGACGGCGTGAGCGCGCGGGGGAGGGTGGGCGCCGTCGACGTCGCCGGTGTCGTGGAGCGCACCCGCCGCTTCGTCCGGGACGTCGTGCTCCCCGCGGAGCCGCCGGCGGGGACGGCCCTCGACGCCGCCGGGCGCCGCGCGCTGCAGCAGCGGGCGCGCGAGGCGGGCGTCTTCGCCCCGCACGTGCCGGTCCGCCTCGGCGGGCTGGGGCTCCCGCTGGGCGCGTGGTCCGCCGTCTTCCAGGAGGCCGGGTACTCCCCGGTCGGGCCCGCGGCCCTGAACTGCATGGCCCCGGACGAGGGGAACGTGCTGCTGCTCGAGAGGATCGCCTCCGCCGAGCAGCAGGAGCGGTTCCTCGCCCCGCTCGCCGCCGGCGAGGCGCGGTCGTGCTTCGCCATGACCGAGCCGCACCCCGGAGCCGGGTCGGACCCGGCCGCGCTGGCCACCACCGCCCGCCGCGTCGACGGGGGCTGGGTGCTCGACGGCGAGAAGCGGTTCGTCTCGGGGGCCGAGGAGGCGGACTTCGCCATCGTCATGGCCCGCACGCCCGACCTCGGGGACGACGCCGCGACGCTCTTCCTCGTCCGTACCGACGCCGACGGGTTCGACCTCGGCCATCGCATCCGCACGCTCGAGCGGGCGATCACGGGCGGGCACCCGCACGTCTCGCTCACCGACTGCTTCGTGGCCGATGGCGACGTGCTGGGCACGCCCGGCGAGGGCTTCCGCCACGCGCAGGTGCGCCTCGGCCCCGCCCGGCTCACGCACTGCATGCGCTGGCTCGGCCTCGCCCGTCGGGCCCACGACACGGCGCTCGACCGGGTGCGGCACCGGGAGCTGTTCGGCGCCCCGCTCGCCGACCTCGGGCTCGCCCAGGGCATGCTCGCCGACTCCGAGATCGACCTCGCCAGCAGCGCCGCCCTGATCGACCGGGCGGCCGCGGCGCTGGAGGACGGCGACGTCCGGGCGGGTGCGCAGGCCTCGTCGATCGCCAAGGTGCACTGCTCCGAGGCCGTGGGCCGCGTCGTCGACCGGGCCGTGCAGCTGTGCGGGGGAGACGGCGTCACGCTCGAGCTGCCGCTGGCCGCGTTCCTCGACGAGGTGCGCCCGTTCCGCGTCTACGACGGGTCGAGCGAGACGCACCGCTGGGCGATCGCCCGCCGCGCCGTCGCGCGCCGGCGCCGGGAGGTCGAGGCGGGCGAACGGGTCCTGGACCGGGCGGAGGGGCGACGATGACGACGCTCGCGAGCGCGCCGGACGGCGTCGACGTCGTGCGTGCGCTGCCCGCGGGGGACGGCGTCGCCGCGCCCGCACGGCCGCCGCTGCTGGTGCTCGAGCCGCTGGGGCGCTTCCTCGACGGCGTGGGGATGCCCGCCGGGGTGCTGGCATGGCGGCGGATCGGCGACGGCCAGGCGAACGTCACGTACGAGCTGCGGCGCGGCGGGGAGCGCGTGGTCCTCCGGCGCGGCCCGCGGCCCCCCTTCCCGCCGTCGGCCCACGACATGCTGCGCGAGGCGCGCGTCGTCGCGGCGGTGGGGGCGACGGGCGTGCCGGTGCCGGTCGTCCGTGCGGTCTGCGACGACCCTGCCGTCGTCGGGGCGCCGTTCTACCTCATGGAGCTGGTCGAGGGGCAGGTGGTGACGGATCACCTTCCCGAGGGCTTCGACGGCCGCGGCGCCCGCGCCGACCTGGTGCACGCCGCGGTCGACGCGCTCGCGGACCTGCACGCCGTCCCGCTCGACGGCGACGTCGCCGGCCTCGGCCGGCCGGACGGCTACCTGGACCGCCAGGTCCGCCGGTTCGCCCAGCTGTGGCCGCTGAACACCCGGCGGTCGGTGCCGCTCGTCGAGACCCTGGCCGAGCGGCTGGCGGCCACCGTGCCCGCGTCGGACCGGGCCGCCGTCGTGCACGGGGACTACCGGCTGGGGAACCTCATGTTCGCCGCGCCGGGGCGACTGGCGGCGATCCTGGACTGGGAGATGGCGACGCTCGGCGACCCGCTCGCCGACCTCGGCTACCTCGTCGCGACCTACTCCGCGCCCGGGGCCGCGCCCACGCCGATGGACCTCACGCCCGTCACCGCCGGGCCGGGGTTCCCCACGCGCACGGACCTCGTCGACCGGTACGCGGCGCGCACCGGCGCCGACGTAGGGGCGCTGCCCTGGTACGAGGCGCTCGCCCTGTGGAAGTCGGCGATCTTCTGCGAGGCCATCTACACCCGGTGGCTCGACGGGCAGCGGCCCGACGACGCCTTCGCACCGGCGCTCGCCGACGGCGTCCCCGCGCTCGCCGAGGCCGCCGCGCACGCACTGCACCGTCACGAGAGAGGAAGCCGATGAAGATCGCCGTCCTGATGAAGGTGGTCCCGGACACGTACGGCGACCGCACGCTGTCCCTCGAGACGGGGCTCGCGGAGCGCAGCGCCGACGACGCCGTCCTCGACGAGATCGACGAGCGGGCGCTCGAGGCGGCCCTGGCCCACGCGGACGGCCACCCCGACACCGACGTGGTCGTGATCGCCATGGCGCCCGAGCTCGCGCAGACCAGCCTCCGCAAGGCGCTCGCCATGGGGGCGACGTCGGCCCTCCAGGTGGTGGACGAGAGGCTGGTCGGCGCGGACGTCGTCCTGACCGCCGAGGTGCTCGCCGCCGCGGTGCGGCACGCGGGCGCCGACCTCGTCGTCGCGGGTGACGCGTCCACCGACGGGGCCGGGGGAGCGGTGCCCGCCGCCGTGGCGGAGGCGCTCGGCGTGCCGTGCGCGACGGCGCTGCGCGAGGTCACGATCACGGACACCGAGGTCACCGGCGTGCGCTTGTCGGACGCCGCCACGCTGCGCGTCTCGGCGCCGCTGCCCGCGGTCGTCTCCGTGACCGAGGCCGCGCCGGGGCCCCGGCTGACGGGCTTCAAGGGGATCATGGCCGCCAAGAAGAAGGTCGTCGAGACCGTCACGGCGACCGACCTGGGGGTGGACCCCGAGCCCTCGGACGCCGCGCGCTCGATCATGACCGCGATCACCCGTCGGCCGCCACGCACGGCCGGCACCAGGATCGTCGACACGGGCGACGCCGGCGAGCAGCTGGCGGCCTTCCTCGTCGACCACCGGCTGGCCTGAGGAGGCGACGACATGACCGACGTCCGGGAAGAACCCGTCCTGGTCCTGGTGGACCGTGAGCCGCACGGAGGGCTCGCGCGATCGTCGGCAGGGCTGCTGGCGGCCGCCGCGTCGATCGGCACCCCCGTGGCGCTCGTCGTGGGGCCCGGCGCCGACGACCAGGCGCCCGCGGCCGCGCGCCTCGGGGCCCGCCGCGTGCTGCTCGCCCCCGGGGACGCGGAACGTCTCGGCGTGCCGGTCGTCGACGCCCTCGAGGCCGCGGCCGAGCTCGTCCGGCCCGCCGCGGTCCTCGTGTCGCACTCGGTCGAGGGCCGGGAGGCGGCCGCGCGCTACGCGGTGCGGTCGCGCTCGGCGCTCGCCCTCGACGCGGTGGGCGTGTCGCGGGACGACGAGGGCGTCGTCGCGCACCACGCGGCCTACGGCGGCACGTACCTCGTCGACTCGGCCGCGACCTTCGGCGCCCCGGTCGTCACGCTGCGCGTCGGCGCCGTCGACGACCGCGCCCCGGCCGTCGACGACCCGCAGGTGGAGGCGCTCGCGGTCCCCGGGTCGGGGAGGCCCGCGGCCACGGTGCTCGCCGTCGAGCCCGTCGAGTCGGGCTCGACCCGGCCCGAGCTGCGCGGGGCGGGCACGGTCGTGTCCGGCGGGCGCGGGCTGGGGTCGGTGGAGGGCTTCACCCTGGTCGAGCAGCTCGCGGACACCCTCGGCGGCGCGGTCGGTGCCTCCCGGGCGGCGGTCGACGCGGGTTACGTCGCCGCGTCCTGCCAGGTCGGGCAGACGGGTGTGACGGTGTCGCCGCGGCTGTACGTGGCGCTCGGCATCTCGGGCGCGATCCAGCACCTCGCGGGGATGC
Source organism: Isoptericola sp. NPDC056578 (assembly GCF_042793275.1). Lineage (NCBI taxonomy): Bacteria > Bacillati > Actinomycetota > Actinomycetes > Micrococcales > Promicromonosporaceae > Isoptericola > Isoptericola sp. NPDC056578. The sequence goes on along the minus strand of NZ_JBHTVC010000064.1, from coordinate 13,227 downwards.
AGACCGCGCAGACCATCGTCGTCGTCAACTCCGACGAGCACGCGCCCCTGTTCGAGATCGCCGACTTCGGCGTGGTGGGCGACGTCTTCGAGGTGGTGCCCCAGCTCGTCGCGGCGCTCGAGGCGAGGCGGGACGCATGACGCGGCAGGGGCTGCCGCGCCGGCCCGGCGGCCCGCCGTGGCCGCCGGTGGACGGCGCGGACGCCGGCACGGCGGAGGTCGCGCACGCGACGACGCGAGCGGACGGGCCGACCGGGGCCGGGACGGCCGGCGGGGCGGCCGCACCCGGTGGGGTGCGGCAGGGCCTGCCGCGCGTCGCCCGGTCGACGACGGCGGGCGCCACCGCGGAGCCGGGAGCCGCCTTCGCCCAGACTGCTCCCGCCGCCGCTCCCGCCGCTGCGGTCGGCACACCTCTGCGGCGTGGCCTGCCGAGGACCGCGGGCGGGGCGCCGTGGCCCCCGGCCGGGGTCGTGCCGCCCGGGCGGGAACCGTCCGTCCCCGTCGCACCGGACGACCGGCCGGCGGAGCCGCCGCCCACGCCCGAGCCGGTGGCCCCACCCGTCGCGGCAGCCCCGCGCCGCCGTCGGCTCCCGGCGTGGGCGGGCCGGACGGGGATCGCGGCCGCCGTGGCAGCGGTCGTCCTCGGGCTGCTCGTCCTGGCCGCGCGCTGGTGGGTCGGCACCGACGCCGGGCAGGGCTTCCTCGCGACCTACCCGGGCACCGCCCCGTTGCCCGACGACGCACCGGTGGGCATCCCGGCCTGGCTGGCGTGGCAGCACTTCTTCAACGTGTTCCTGCTGGTGCTGGTGGTGCGGACCGGGTGGCAGGTGCGGCTGCAGCGCCGTCCCGCGGCGTCGTGGGCACCCCGCGCGGACCCGGGGGCGCGCATCGGCCTCATGGCGTGGGCGCACCAGGCGCTCGACGTGCTCTGGGTGGCCAACGGCGCGGTCTACATCGTGCTGCTGTTCGTGACCGGTCAGTGGGTGCGGGTCGTCCCGACCAGCTGGACCGTCGTCCCGGAGGCCCTGTCGGCCGGGCTCCAGTACCTGTCGCTGCAGTGGCCCACCGAGGACGGGTGGGTGCACTACAACGGCCTCCAGCAGCTCGCCTACTTCGTGACCGTCTTCGTCGCGGCGCCCCTGGCGATCCTCAGCGGCGTGCGGATGAGCGTGTACTGGCGGTCCCGGCCCGCCGCGGACCGGCTCGTCCCGATCGGGCTCGCCCGCCGCGTCCACTTCCCGGTGATGCTCTACTTCGTCGCGTTCGTCGTCCTGCACGTGGCCCTGGTGCTCGCGACGGGGGCCCGGCGCAACCTCGACCACATGTTCGGCGCGCGCGACGACGGGAGCTGGGTCGGCCTCGTGCTGTTCCTCGTCTCCGTCGTGGTGATCGCGGGCGCCGCCGCCGCGATGCGCCCCGTCGTCGTCGCGCCGGTGGCCCGGCGCTTCGGCACGGTCAGCGGGCGCTGAGCATCCCTCCCTGCCACGAACGTCCATCTCCCAGCGTGAAGGAGCGACCATGAGCGACACCGTCGAGATCAAGAAGGGCCTCGCGGGGGTGACGGTCGACCGCACCGCGGTCTCGTCCGTCAACGCCGCGACCAACTCGCTGCTGTACCGGGGATATCCCGTCCAGGAGCTCGCCGCGACCGCCTCGTTCGAGGAGGTGGTCCACCTGCTGTGGCACGGGGAGCTCCCCGACGCCGCCCAGCTCGAGCGCTTCGTGGCGGCGGAGCGCCGTCACCGCGCGCTCGACCCCGCCCTGGTGCAGGTGATCGACGGGCTGTCGTCCGCCGCCCACCCGATGGACGTGGTGCGCACGGCCGTCAGCATCCTCGGCACGGAGGACCCGGACGCGTGGGACCACGAGCCGGACGCCGTCCTCGACAAGGCCCTCGTGCTGTACGCGAAGCTGCCCACCGTCGTCGCGCACCTGCAGCGCCGCCGCCGCGGGCTGCCGCCGGTGCCCCCGCGCGACGACCTGGGGTATGCCGCCAACTTCCTGTGGATGTCGTTCGGCGAGGAGCCGGACGACGTCGCGTGCCGGGCGTTCGACGTCTCGATGACGCTGTACGCGGAGCACTCGTTCAACGCGTCGACGTTCGCCGCGCGCGTCGTCAGCTCGACCCTGTCGGACTACTACAGCGCGATCGTCGCGGCCGTCGGCGCGCTCAAGGGCCCGCTGCACGGCGGGGCGAACGAGGCCGTCATGCACACCTTCGCCGAGATAGGGACGGCAGACGCCGCCGCCGGGTGGCTCGACGACGCGCTCGCGGCCAAGCGGAAGGTCATGGGCTTCGGGCACCGGGTCTACAAGCGCGGCGACTCGCGGGTCCCCACCATGAAGGCCGCCCTCGACACCCTGGTGGAGCACTACGACCGCCCCGACCTGGCGGCCCTGTACGAAGCGCTCGAGGACGAGTTCGTGGGCCGCAAGGGCATCTACCCCAACCTCGACTACCCCTCGGGCCCGGCGTACCACCTCATCGGCTTCGACACGGAGCTGTTCACCCCGATCTTCGTCGCCTCGCGCATCGCGGGGTGGACGGCGCACGTCCAGGAGCAGCTCGCGTCCAACGCGCTCATCCGCCCGCTCAGCGCCTACGACGGCGTGGCCGAACGGCACGTCGAGGGCTACGTGCCCGACGACGCCGCGCTCGCGGCCGCGACCCGGGAGGTGGAGCGGGCGGGGTGACCCGCGCCGCTGGCGGGTAGAACACCTGTTCGAACCGGGGCTATCCTGCTCCCGTGGGAAGCAGGCGACGAGACGAGGCCGGCGGATCGTCAGGTGCGGTCGACCGGGTGCCGCTGCGCGACGCCGCCGAGGGGGCGCCGGGGAGATCGCGCGACGGGGCGCACGTCACGCGCCCCGAGCGCGGGATCCCCGTGCGCGCCTGGATCACGTCGCGGCAGTCCGGCGAGCAGCTCGTCGACGGGGAAGCCACCGCCTGGACCGACGCGCAGGTGCACGTGCGCTACGTCGACTCCCACGGCCGCGAAGGCTTCGTCTGGTTGTGGGCGGGTGCCGTCACGAGGCGGTAGCCGGGCGTCGTGCGCGCGGTCGCGCTGGGCTGTCGAGTCGGTGGGCCGCGACCTAGCCTGAGAAGGCGACCCGTGGCGGCCGTCGCCACGTCCGCGTCGTCGAGGGGAGCACGTCATGAGGGACGTGCGTTGCGTGCTGGGCATGCACAAATGGCTCCGGCGCCAGAACGAGGACTCCCAGTACCTGCTCTGCGCCCGCTGCGGGCTGGACCGTCCGACGGACGGGTGGGTACCACCGATCGGACGGATGGTCTGACGACATCCGCCGACGCCGTCCGGCGGCCGGTGGCGTCGTGACCTCCTGGCGGAAGACGCCGAACGGCGGCCCGCCCCGAAGGGTGGGCCGCCGTCCGGGCGACGTCAGCGGGCCCCTGCGGGCCGCCGATCAGATGTCGTAGTACACGCCGAACTAGGCGTGTCGCCGCAGGTCAACCACGTTGTCCAGGGTGGTCTGTGTACCCGTGGTGTACCCGGAGCGACGGGCCAGGGCGGCGTTGACGGCCGTCAGGGCCCGGTCGTCAGCTCCCCGCAGGGCGTGCCCGTAGACGCGGAGGGTGAACTCCGCGGAGGCGTGCCCCAGGTACTCCGCGACGGCCGTGATGGGGATGCCCGCATCGATCAGCACCGAGGCGTAGTGGTGGCGCAGCGCGTGCATCCCGTTGCGCCGCTCGACGGGGACGCCCACAGCCCGGAGCGCCGCGCGCCAGTGCCGGTTCAGGTAGTTCCGGTTCCAGGCCTTCGACTCGCGGGTAACGAACAGCAGCCTGCGCGTCACCGCCCGCCCATCCGGGTGGGCCCACGGCATCGTCACCTCCGTGGCCCGGCCGCGTGCCACGTGCTCACGCACAAGCCGTGCGAGGTCGTCGGGCAGCGGCACCGTGCGCGTGCGGTCCTGCCGCTTCTTGCGGTTCGCGCGGTGCTTGAGGTCCGCGAACACCAGCGTGTTGCCGTCCAGGACCTTCACCTGGGCCCGCACGGTCACCGCCTTGGCGGCGAAGTTGAAGTCCTCCACGGCCAGTGCCAGCAGCTCACCCTGCCGCACCCCCAGGCCTGCGCACACCTCACCCATCAGGCGCAGGTCCGGCCGCAGTGCGGCCAGCACGGCGGCCACGCGATCCTCCTGCCAGAACGTCACCTCGCTGTCGTCGTCGGACTCCCACTCGGGGCGGTCGGCGAAGTCGTCGGCGATCTTGGCGCGCACGCTGGCCAGGTTCACGGGGTTGTGCGTCAGCGGCCGTGCGGGGCCGACGGCATCCGCGAGGAGGGAGCGCAGGTTGGAGGCGATGAGTCGGACGGTGGAGGCCGCCAGGCCCTTCGCCTTGAGGCTGAGGGCCCAGGCCTCCACCGTCTCGGCGTCCAGGCGGTCCAGGCGGACGTCGCCGAGGACGGGGGAGACGTGGGAGCGCATGCGCTGCTCCACCTGCTGGCGGGTGGCGAGCTGGGCGGGGTCGCTGTAGCGGAACGCGATCCGGTCCGCGACGAACTCCCGGACCGTCTTCTTCCCGTCGTCGTGTCCAGCGGTTCCGCTCTCCACCTGGCGCTTGTAGGCCTCGGCCTGCGTCATGGTCGGGAACGACCGGCGGCGGCCGGCGCCGGCGGCGGTCTTGAAGTTCACGACCCACCGGGGACGTGTGCCCCGGGTGTCCTTGCTGATACTGGCCACGGGTATCAACCCTTCTCGGGGATCAGGCCCGCCTTCTTGGCGGCTCGGATGTGGCGCTGGGCGGTGGAGCGCGACACGGTGAACGCCAGCTCCACCGCCCTGATCCCGCCGGACTCCTGGGCGTTGTAGACCTCGGCCACCCGTGCCATGCGAGCCTCCGTGAGGGGCCGCCGCGACCCCTTGCGGACGTCCCGGATCGTCTTCATGCCTGCAAGGACGGCGTCGGGCCCGGAGTTGAAGCGGGCCACGGTGACCCCCGGCGGGGAGGGCCGCAGCTCTCCGGCGCAGAGGGCGACGAAGTTCTCCACCCAGTCCTCCACCTTGATGGCTGTGAGGTCGCCGGGCCGGACCTCTCGGCCGCCCTCCACCCGCTTGAGGGACAGTTCGGTGCACCGCGGTACGCCGTCGAGCACCTGGATCACCATGTGCACCGCAGGCGCGTCGTAGGCCTTGCCCAGCAGCTCGGCCTCGATGACGGGCGGGACCACACGGTCCCCGACGCGGACGCCGCCCCGCATGGGGGTGCGCAGGACCCCCCACTCGATGTGCCGGGTGAGCACCGGCCCCTTGATGTGTGTCACGAACGGTTCCTCTCTGACCCTAGAACGGAGCGTCATTAAGGGACCACTGTAGGGGCGAGCCCACGAGAAAGGAAGCGAAACATGACGCCGAACTCGTCCACCGACGGCGACGCGCTCCTCACGCACGAGGAGGCGGCCAGCTACCTCCGGCTGCCGCAGGGCACCCTCTACCAGCTCAACTACAAGGGCGGCGGGCCGCGACGCATCCGCGTCGGCCGGAACGTCCTCTACCGCAAGCGGGACATCGACAGCTGGCTCGACACCCGCGCCATCGAGTCGGGGATGGGTGTGCGCGGCGTCCCCGCCAGTGCCAACGCCGGTGGCACCGCATGAGTGCGGCCCCCGCCCCGAGGGACGAGAGCCGCGATCCGGTCGCCACCGAACCTCCGACCATCGTGGCACGTGCCGACGACACCGGACAGGGTCTGCTGCGGCTCACCACGGCGCGCACGGTGACGTGCACGTGCCGCAGCTGTGGGCGCCGATTCACGTCCACCGGGGCGGCCGCCTCCCACGCCCGCGGGCAGCGCCACGCCGTGGCCGTGGACTACCGGACGTCGTTCACGTACGTGCCCGCCGAGGTGCTGGACCGGGCGCTGACGGGGGCGGTGTCGTGATGGTGTCCCTGGAAGAGACCGGGGGCCAGCTGGACGAGTCGGGGGCACCGGCCGACGAAACGACGGCCAGTACGACGTCCGTATGGGACGAGCTGCATGCTCGCTTGCGCTCCCGCGGGCGCCGCCACCCGGAAGCGGGGGGCCGGCCGGTGGAACCTGGCCCGGTGCCTGCCGCCGACGTGGCGGCCGACCCCGTGGCGGCCACCCGGCTGCAGGCCTACGCCGACGCCGCGGTGTCGGCCGAGTTCAACAGGCTGTTCGACCTGCCGAACCCGTGGCACAGGGGCGCCCTCTGGGACACCACCACGTTCGGGGTGGCGTGCAACTTGATCGAGCTGGGCAACGCCTCGTGGAACGCGTACACCGTCGGCGGGCTGCTGGAGCAGCTGCGCAAGCACGCGCCGCGTGACCACGCGTGGGGGGCGAAGGAGCACGAGGAGAAGATTCGGTCTGCCCTGCTGACGGTGGGAGCCAACGCCCGGCCGGTGCCGCAGCTGCACGAGGACGCCACGACGGTGCTCGAGCCCGGGGCGGAGGCGGCCGTCCACGACTACGGGACGGCGGTGGCCCGCGAGGTCGCGCGGCTGCGCGTGCAGCGAGATGCCCGGGACCTGCTGCGTGCCGAGGAGGTCGCCGCCAGCCCGCCGCCCCCGCCCGTGTCGGGCACGGCGTTCCTGGCCCAGCCGGACGACGACCGCCACCTCGTGGACGGGCTGATCCCGCGCAAGGGGAAGTTCCTTGTGGCTGCGGCCGCCAAGGCGGGCAAGACGACCACCGTGTTGCACGTGGTCGCGTGTCTGCTGTCCGGGCGTCCCCTGTTCGGCGCGTTCCCCCTCGCGCTGCCCCGGTCGCTGCACGTGCACCTGATCGACAACGAGATGGGCGACACCATGCTGCGGGCCTGGCTGCGTGGCCAGCACCTGACCGATGAGCAGCTGGGCCGCCTCACGGTGCACTCGATGCTCGGGTACGCCTCGACGTTCGACCCCACGACGGCAGCGTCCCGCACGGTGTGGGCCGACCGGCTGCAGGGCGCCGACGTGGTCCTCATCGACTGCCTGAGCCCTGCCCTGCAGGCCATCGGGCTGGACGAGAACCGGGACGCTGGCCGGTGGCTGGAGGGCGTGGACGAGCTGATGGCGGCGGCCGGTGTGGACGTCTACGGCGTCATGCACCACACCGGGCACGACGGGCAGCGCGCCCGAGGGGACTCGAAGATTCTCGGCTGGCCCTTTCAGCTGTGGACCCTCAACCGTGAGGCCGACCAGGACGACGACGACGCGGACGACGCTCCCCGGTTCCTGAAGGCGCGCGGTCGGTGCGGTTCGGTTCCGTCGGGGCAGCTGGTGCTGACGGCGACCGGGCTGGAGTACCGGGCGGGCGTCACGCGGGCCGCGGCGCGCGCCAGCACGGCTGCGCGGAAGGGACTGCAGGAGGTACTGGCGGCCATCACCGCGGAGGTCGGCGCGGGCGAGTGGGTGGGCTCGGGTCAGGTCGCGACATGGACGGGAAAGCACCCCAACACGGCGCGGAATGCGCTCCGCGCAGGGGTGATGAATGGGGTGCTCAAGTCCAAGCCCAACCCGGACGGCCGCGGAGAGGTCTTTTCCCTGGTCAAGAGGGGTGATGAAGGTGCTGATTCATCACCCCCTCATCACCGTGGGGAGGGGTAAGGAACATGCCCTACTACGTACGGGCATGTTCCTTACCCCCAACTCCCCGAACACCAACCCGATGAAGGAGCAGTGACATGAACACGAAGACCATGAGCGAGCGGTTCGCCCCGCAGCCGCAGGACCTGCACCGTGCGCTGCTGTTCGCGACGCACGTGGGCGCCAACGACGGGCCGGGCCAGCTGGCCGCGCTGGAGCCAGTGAAGGGCGACCCGGTGGCGGGCATGAGGTTCACTGTCGCCTTGGCGCAGACCGTGGTGCGCACCGTGGCCCAGCTGGTGCCGGATGAGGACCCGGTGGAGTACCTGCGGGGTGCCACAACGGCGGGCGCCGCGATCCTGGCGGAGGACGAGGAGGACAACGCATGACCACCGACACCACGACCACCGGCGAGGACGTCGAGCAGCCCGGAGCGGTAGACGGCTCCCAGGGGGACGAGCTGGCCACGCCGGGCAGCGACGCCACCCCGACGCCTGGGCGCCCGGGACAGGGGCCTGTGGACAGCCCTGGGGGCGAGCCCGGGGCCACCGACACCGACACCGACGACGACGACGTGGAGGGCGACCCCGAGGGCGACGGCGCCACCGGGCGTAACCGGGAGGCGGCCAAGTACCGGGTGCGGCTGCGGGAGGCAGAGGCGGCGCGGGAGGCCGCCGTCACCGAGCGCGATGCGGCCCGCGCCCAGGTGCTGGACCTGCTGATGTCCACCCACGGCGGCAACCTGCACCCCGCCGCCCTGGGTGAGGCGGGGGTGCGCCCGGAGTGGGACGCCGTCGCCGGAGCTGACGCGCAACTGGACCCCGCCAAGCTGGCCCAGCACCTCAAGCAGCTGCGCACCTCCCGGCCCTACCTGTTCGAGGGGTCCCGCATGTTCGCCGACCCCATCCAGGGGACCACGCGGGGCGGGAACGACATCCGCACCACGCCCCGCGACCCCCTCGCGTCCGCCCTGTCGCGCGGCACGCGGGGTGGGTAACCTGGAGGCCGAGCTCACCAGTCCGGCCAGGCGCCGACGGCACAGCTCACGAGGCCCCTGGAGGGCTCGCGGAATTCGGCCAGCGGCCCGCCGCGCACCAACCCCCACGTTGCGTGCAGGCGGGCCGTTGTCGTGCCCGCCGGGAAGCGGCCCCCCATGGCTATCCAGACCACCGTTACCGCCCAGCCCGGCTGGGCCCCCGACGTCACCTACATCCCGGCCGCAGAGGCGATCCCCGATGCCCTCGTCCTTAAGGCCAGCACCGTGGCAGGCCAGGTGGAGGGCGACAGTCCCATGGTCCGCGTGCTGTGGGTGGACGGCGCTGAGGCGCAGTCCGTGCCCGAGGGCGAGGAAATCCCCGAGGGCGAGCCCGAGCTGGCGGAGACCCTGGTGGTCACCCACCGGGTGTCCGTCCTGGTCCCCGTCTCCCTGGAGTTGGCGCGCCAGACCGGCCGCGCCCAGCTGCTGGCGGACTCGCTGCGCCGCGCCGTGATCCGCCAGGCGGACCACGCGTTCATCAACCGTCCCGAGGGCACTCCGCCGGCCGGGATCATCCACGGCATCCCCCAGGTGGCCGACCCGGTGGTGGCGAACCTGGACCCGCTGGCGGACGCCGTGGCGGGCATCGAGGCCGCGGAGGGCATCCCGTCCATCATCCTGGCCGCCCCGGGCGCGTGGGCGGACCTGCGGAAGGTGAAGACGGGGGCGGACTCCGCGGAGTCGCTGCTGGGGGCGGGCACCGACGATGCGGCGCCGCGGCTCCTGGGCATCCCCGTGCTGCGCACCCCCGCGGTCCCGTCCGGGAAGCTCCTCGTGCTGGACAAGCGGGCCATCGTGTCCGCCGTCGGGGACGTGGAGGTCGCCACCAGCGAGCACGTCTACTTCAAGCGCAACGCCCTCGCCCAGCGGGTCACGTTCCGCTTCGGTCAGGCGCTGATGCACCCCGAGCGCACCGCTCTGGTCACCGTGGGCGCCGCCGACACCGGCGGTTCGGGCGAGTAGGCCCTCCGCTCCCCTCGGGGCTGGGCCGGAAGCTCCACCGGCTCGGCCCCGAGGCTCACCGCCACCGGAAGGGCCACCCCCTTCGGCCGGCGCTACCGGCTCCCGGCCGCCGAACCTTGCCCGTCCGGTCGACACGGGGTTGGTTGCCGGAGACGATCGAGGAGAGGAGCGCTGCCGAGGCGAGCGGACGTCGCGCGCCACCCCCCGAGGAGCTGCCATGAACCGCCGTCCTGTCACCGCTGCCGCCACCTTCCTGCTCGCCGGGCTACTGGCTTCCTGCGGGGGTTCCGCCGAGCCTGAGGCCGGGGCCTCCAGCCCAGCGGCCTCGCCCACTGCGCAGTCACCGTCGCCTTCGCCGACCGCCGAAGACGCCCGTGTTGCCGAGGTGACCGACATGCTGCTGGTGTACGCCGAGGCGGACTCGGTCGAGCAGATGCGCGCCGACGCCGACCCGGCCTCCTGGCAGGCGCTGTTCCAAGGTCTCCGGATGCAGGGCGACACCCTGTATGTCGAGCTCCAGATCGGCGCCGACGAGCCGGACCGTGACGACCTCGGGACCACGGCGGCAAAGGCCGTGTCTGCCGCCGCCTACGGCGTGGAGGGCGTGTCCTGGGTCGTCGCGGAGGACGCGACCGGCACACAAATCGCGCAGGAGCAGCCGCTGAACTCCTAATGGGGCGGAATTCGCGCCCAGGGCACGCCACACCCCACCGTGTGGCACCGGTGCGCTAACTAGATCGGCGCTGGCCGAGAGGTCGCCGCGGCGCAGCGGCGGGGGGTCGCCCCCCCTGGGGCCGGTCAGCTGCTGGCCGGTCGGGTGTTCATGACCAGGTCACATTGTTGGTCGCGGCGTGTTTCACCCGCGCCGGCACTGGCGACGGGGACGGGCCAGGATCAGCATGGCGGCATGGCAGAACCGACCGTGCTCCTGGCGTTCCTCGACGGCCCGTACGACGGCAAGGTGTACGAGGCGACGCCGGAGCAGGTCGACGGGGGGCGCTTCGTCTTCAACCTCACGGGCTCACCATCGAAGCCGACGTCGTTCTACGACGTCACCGACGAGGTAGTCCAGACGGGCCAAGGGCTAGCCAAGGTGGCCCGGCACAGCCGCACGGTCTAGTTCGCCGTCACAGGCCACGCTCTCGCTCCAGGCGAGCCTTCTCGTACTTGCGCGCCAGCTCGTCCAGGGGTCGCAGGGCCGCGCGGGCGGTCTCCCCGAGGTCGTACCCGCTGGCGAGGTCGCCGCCGCCCATGCCCCGGAGGTACCCGACCTTCCAGCCCTCGGCGTCGGGCTCGAACGTGATCCCGAACCCGAGCTGCTCGCCCAGCGCTAGCAGCTCGCCGACCGCCTGCAGCGTCTCGTCATCGAAGATGTCCACCGGCCAATCGTGGCCCAGCGGGTGCGGCCACGCGAGGGCGCGGGGGGTGCTGTCCCGGCGGAGTCTTGTGTACCCCTCGTGTACCCAGAGAATGAGAAACGCCCCTCAAACGCTGTGAAGCGTTGAGAGGCGTTTCCCCAGGTGAGGGGCTGATTCTGCGGCGTTCGCCGAGGTCAGCTAGACCCCCGATTTAGATGTCGTAGTAGAGCTCGAACTCGTGGGGGTGCGGACGCAGGCGGATCGGGTCGATCTCGTTGCTGCGCTTGTAGTCGATCCAGGTGGCGATGAGGTCCTCGGAGAAGACGTCGCCCTGCGTGAGGAACTCGTGGTCGCGCTCGAGGTTGTCGAGGGCCTCCTCGAGGGACGCGGGCACCTGGGCGATCTGCGCGTGCTCCTCGGGGGGCAGCTCGTACAGGTCCTTGTCGATCGGCGCCGGCGGCTCGATGCGGTTCTTGATGCCGTCGATGCCCGCGAGGAGCTGCGCGGCGAACGCGAGGTACGGGTTGGCCGTCGGGTCCGGCACGCGGAACTCGACGCGCTTGGCCTTCGGCGAGGAGCCGGTCACCGGGATGCGGATGCACGCGGAGCGGTTGCGGGCCGAGTAGACCAGGTTGACCGGGGCCTCGTAGCCGGGCACCAGGCGGCGGTAGGAGTTCACCGACGGGTTGGTGAAGGCCAGCAGCGACGGGGCGTGCTTGAGCAGGCCGCCGATGTACCAGCGGGCCGTGTCGGACAGGCCGCCGTAGCCCTTCTCGTCGTAGAACAGCGGCTCGCCGTTCAGCCACAGCGACTGGTGCGAGTGCATGCCCGAGCCGTTGTCGCCGAAGATCGGCTTCGGCATGAAGGTGACGGTCTTGCCGTGCTGCCAGGCGACGTTCTTGATGACGTACTTGAACTTCATCAGGTCGTCGGCCGAGTGCAGCAGGGTGTTGAACCGGTAGTTGATCTCCTGCTGGCCGGCGGTGCCCACCTCGTGGTGCGCGCGCTCGACGTCGAGCCCGACCTCCGCCAGGACCGCGCACATCTCGTCGCGCAGGTCGGCGAACTGGTCGTTGGGGGAGACGGGGAAGTAGCCGCCCTTGTAGCGGGTCTTGTACCCGAGGTTGCCGCCCTCCTCCTCGCGCCCGGTGTTCCACGCGGCCTCGACCGAGTCGACGCTGTAGAAGCTCTCGTGCTGGTTCGTCGAGAAGCGGACGTCGTCGAAGACGTAGAACTCGGCCTCGGGGGCGAAGAACGCCGTGTCCGCGATGCCGGTCGACTTGAGGTACGCCTCCGCCTTGGCGGCGATCGTGCGCGGGTCGCGCGAGTACGGCTCGTCGGTGAACGGGTCCACGATGGAGAAGTTCACGATGAGCGTCTTGCGCTTGCGGAACGGGTCCAGGTACGCCGTGGTGACGTCGGGCACGAGCTTCATGTCCGACTCGTGGATCGCCTGGAAGCCGCGGATCGACGAACCGTCGAACATGAGGCCCTCGGTGAAGGAGTCCTCCGAGAACTGCTCCACGGGGATGTTGAAGTGCTGCATCACGCCCGGCAGGTCGATGAAGCGGACGTCGATGAACTCCACCCCCTCGCGACGGGTGAAGGCGATGGCCTCCTCGGCGTTCGTGAACATGCATGCACTCCTTGCGTGGATGGTGCCGTTCGGTCGGTGCCGCCGGACGGTTCCGAAGGACGGGGGCGACGAGCTCGTGCGCGCCGCTCGACGACCACGACCGTAGGGTGACGGCGTTTCTCCGGCGTGGCGCCATTGTTTCCAACACGTTACGGCGGTCACGCCTCCGGCGCCGCGTAGCCTTGACGCATGGCATCGCGGGAGGACATGGGTTCGTGGCTCGAGGGCGGACGCAGGGACGAGACCGGGTCCGCCGGACGGCTCGGCCTTCCCGACGTCGGACCTGGCTCGCTCGCCCGGCTCGGGCGCCGGGCCGTGGCCCTCGTCGTCGACTGGGCGGTGGCGACCCTGATCGCCTACCTGGTGACGAGCCCGGCGTCGTTCGCCGAGCTGAACTCGTGGGTCACCCTGGGCGTCTTCGCGCTCATGAACCTGTTGCTGGTCAGCACCGTCGGGTTCACCATCGGCCACCGCCTCCTGGGGCTGCAGGTCCGCACGCTCGGTGCCCCCGACGGCGTCGCGCCGGGGTTCGCGCGCGGCGCGGTGCGCACGCTGCTGCTGTGCCTCGTGATCCCCGCCGTCGTGTGGGACCGTGACGGGCGCGGGCTGCACGACCGGGCCGCGGGGACGGTCCTCGTGCGGCGCTGACGACGACGGCGAAGGGCCGGGTCGCCGCGCGGC